>JAUNJC010000106.1:919-7059 GCA_030523195.1 Oscillospiraceae bacterium | reverse complement strand
GATAGCAGCAGATTTCGATGGTGATGGTGAAATCACAGTAGAAGATGCAATAGCAGTATTACAATGCTATGCAGAACAATCAGCCGGTCTGCATCCAACACTACAATTGGTTGCAAACAGAACACGTAATTAAAAACAAAAAAGGAAGTTGGCGTTTTGGAAAAATTACTTTTATTTCAAATTACACCCGAAGAACCTGTACGAAAAATCGCACAACGGCTACATTTAAGAACCGTTTCGGTTCCTATTTGTGATTACAGCAAGAGCATCGGACAACTTGCTGGATTTCCAGACGATACCGCAGATAAAATCTATACAGGAGCACCATTGGAAGGCAGTTTATTGGTTCTTTGCAATGTAAAAGAACGGCATATAGATCAACTATTAGAAAAGCTGCGAATTGCAAATCTCTCCATTTCCTATAAAGCGGTTTTGACTGCAACTAATCGGCATTGGAATGTATTGCAGCTTTATGAGGAGTTACATCGTGAGCATCTTGCAATCACAAAAAATAACTAATCTCAAAATTAAAAACACGGAATCAAAATATGCGATAAAGCAAATTTGATTCCGTGTTTTTTAAATACATTGTTTTCTTTGCCGTTCTACTTAGTAATGGTGCAACCAAACTTAATGATTTTATCTGAAAAAATAAAAATAATCGGCAAGCAATAAATTACTTTACTTCAAAAATGCGAATATTCTCTGCCGGCAATGTCACCTCTCCTAAAATGACATCTTTTATGGCAGCTGCCTGTGCACTATCCAGCCCCTCTGTCTTTACAACAACCTTTGCACTGTCTCCATCCAAATAGACAATACAATCTGAATAGCCCTGCGACTTGATCAAGGATTCAATATTACTCTCGCTTTCAATCAATTTTGAGGTTTCCACTGCTGCAATTGCATCTGTCACCAGTTCGTCTTCTGTCCGGTCACCCCCACCCATGATAGATTGCAGCGTTGCAACTGCTTCATCCCGACTAGAAGTCCGTTCTAATCTTGCCTGTGCAAAATAATCCTCTGCATTCATCCCCTCCATGGAAATCATCTCTTCTTCCATATCTGGTTGAAAGGATGCTGGTGCATTCTCACTTTCTGCTTCCTGTGTAACCTGCACCTCTTCAACAGTTTCTTCTGCAACAGTCGTAGCTTCTTCCGTTGCAGTACCAGCATTAACAAATTCCGTTTCTCCGTAAGTATGCACGCCATTCTCGGCGGTATTAACCAAATTGGCATCCTCTTTCGACATGCTGTAATTCACATATACTGCGACTGCCAGCATCAGAGTCAGACAAGAGAGAATCACCTGTTTTTTCCCAATGATAAATGTCGGTTTCTTCATAAATACCTTCCTTTCCCTGCATCCATGTGCATTCGGCAAGTTACCGCCGCTTTGCAACATAAATTTGACTGTTCTTTATCTGTAAAGCAGCGGCTGCCACTTCATACACCTGTTCTCGTACCACGCTGTTTTCTCCACCATCGCAAACAATCACAACCCCCTGTACCTCTGGATGTACAATTGACTTAACCAGTGCATGTTCCGTTTCTCCATTTCCAATTAAGACATACTCCTGCTGCTGTTCCGTTCGTTCCACAGAATCAGAACGGCTCTCGTCCTGTGCGTACTGATACGAAGCTGTACTTCGGAATGTAATCATTACCTCACAAGTTCCCACGCCTTCCATCGAAGAAAGCATGGTTTGCAGCTTTTCTTCCAGTGCATTACAATAAGCATCTGCGGACAGAAGTGTATCTTCTGTCTGCGGTTCTGCCGTCTGTTCTGTTTTGACGTCCGATTTGGAAAAACAGGACGAAATCAAAATGCAAAGCAGTCCCAGCAAGCCCAACAGCACAATGAGCCGAACTGCTTTTTCACTCTTCAGCTGCTCCTTGATTTGATGCCACAACGATCTCCACTTCCTCTCCCAGATAAGCTTGCAGAACTTGCTTGGCAGCAGCCGGTGTATCACTGATAATTGTCACGCTACTAATATTTATGCGATCCTCCTCCGAAATATGTACTGTGACTGACAGAGATTCTACATTTATGCTGTGTACCTGTAGTTCTGCCTGTAATGTCTGCTCTAAATTGCTTTGCATTTGTAAAGCGGTCTGCTGCCGAACTTGTTCAGCAAAGTCACTTCCCTCATAGGAAGGTGGACTCTCTAAAATCGTCCAGTCCGGTGTCAGTGTCTGAATGCCCTGCAAAAGTGGCGTCAGAATGCTGAGCAACATGAGACCAGCGGTAAACAGTCGCAACTGTCGGTCAAATTTTTCATTGGGGCGTAAAAGCTGTAGCATACCTGTCAACATACTGATCGCACAGGCAGCTAACACAGCCGTTTGTAAGCGTTCCATGATTTGGTTCTCCTTTGGTCTATTGACATACAAAAATCTATTTTCATATTTCTGAAGAAAATCGTTTGCCTCGCTTTTTCTGTTCCCATAAAAAATTCTATTGCTTTATCCTGCCTGCTTTCCAATCAGTAATAGCAAAGCAATTGTCACCAGAAACAATACAGAAAAACAAATCAAAATCGCAAACAACATAGAAAGCACTTGCTCAGCACCACGCAAAAATCTTGCAATCTGCTTCACAGAAAATAAATCTGCCAAAGCAACCGCAATTTTCAGTACCAGCCGATAAAGGATCACACGCAGCAAAACCGGCAAAAAAATCAACAACAAAATAACAATGCCAATGGCTCCTGTAGCACTTTTTAAAACCTGCAAGCTGCCCAACACTGTGGTATAGGCATCCGATACGGCTCCGCCTACGATGGGAACAAAATTGGAAACCACATACTTGGTTGTTTTCATTGTCAGACCATCTGTTGCATTGCTGACAATGCCTTGAATTGAAATGACACCAATAAAAATGGACATCAAAAATCCCAAACTCCATGTGACAACCGTTTTAGTCAATTGCAGCAAACCGTCTAATGTATGTTCTGTATGCACGGCATTGGCAATGGCAATGGCAAAACTCATACTCAAAAATGGCAGTAAAATATGATCCATAAGCTGCATCATACAGTTGGTTAGAAATAACATACCAGTTTGATAAGCCGCTGCTGTTCCCATTTGCCCAGTTGCTGTCATCAGCATGGAGAAAACCGGTGTGAACATTGTCATAAAATCTGTACATTGCCCTAAAATAGTTTTCCCTTGTTGAAAACAATCGCAAAGCTCTTTAGCACAGGCAGAAACAGCCCCCATCACGCCAATCATCTCACAAATGATTGCGTTTTTTCCTTGCTGTACAGCGTGCAGCAAAGCGGAACAGAGAATCACAGCAGAAAACAACATCAGCAGCCGCAATGGTGCTGAAATATCCTCCTGTATGCCCTTTTTTATCATTGTAAAAACTGTACCGATTCCAAATTTCTGAATACTCTCCGGTTCGTCCATTGAAATTCCATAGGATTCCAGTTCTGACTGTATGCTGCCATCCACGTTTTCTGCCAAATCTGCTGCACCACTTTGTTCCAATAAAACCTCCTGCTGTGCTGCCTGCACCGGTTGTGCAAACAACAAACAGAATCCTAGAAACAGCAGTACCACCCCAACTATAATTCCGTTTTGTTTTTTCATTGCAGCACTCCTATCATTAGCTCCAGCAGACCCTTCGCCATCGGCAGCATGAGTACCAGCAATGTAACCCGTCCCCATAGTTCTGCAACGGATGCCATGGCACTTTCTCCACTATCTCGGCAAAGGTCGGCAGCGATACCGGTTAAATAGCAGATGCCAATAGACTTCCAAAGCATTTCCAAGTATTGTACATCAAGCTGTGTCTTTAGAAACAATTCGTTAATCTGTGCAGCAATCGGCGAAAGATATGCACAAATCGAAAGCATCACCAATACACAGACACCAATGGAACAAAACAACGCCTGTTCTTTACAGTACTGTTTGAGCAGGCAAGCCAGCACTGCACCAATCACACAGACCGCAGCGGTCATTCCTGTGGATTCTATCATAGTCCAAACACCGATTTTACTGTTTCAAACAGAGAACCAATCTCCTGCACAATTAACACCAATACCACAATTAAACCGGCCAGCGTGGTCATCATTGCCTGCTCCTCTCGCTCGGCTCGTTTTAATACCAGATTCAACACTGCAACAATGATGCCTGTCCCAGCGATTTTAAAAATCAAATCGATATCCATTCTGTTTCCTCTTTTTTCTACACATGCTTCCAATGGAAATTACCTTCTTAGGAGAAGCTTATCTAAACCGTTTTACATTGTTTCAGCAAAGCAGAATTGCAACTGCCATGCCTGCCAGCAATCCCATGCTTTGATACAGTTTGATTTTCTTCTGGCTGTTCTCTCGCTGAGCAGCCTCCTGCTGCTGCAAACGGCTGCGGTATCGTTCCAATATCTCCCGTTGAGAGTACAAATCGCTGATACCCAATTCCTCCCCCAATGCATAGAGCAGCTGCTTACTATCCTCTGAAAGGGAAGAATCTGCCTGTACCGCTTCTCGCCATGCTGCTGAAAAAACGGCTTGTTCCTGCATGGCAGCAATGGTGTCTCTCAAAAAGGAAAAACAACGATATGTCTCTCGTTCCTTCAAAAGTTCCAACAGCTCCTGTAAGGTACCGCCATGACACCACATACTGATTTCCAGTTCATGCAGCAGAGCGGAAAGTGTGAGAAGCTGCTGCTGTTTTCGACGAACCGTTGCCGCCGCATAAAAACCGCAAAGCCCCCCACAAAACACCAATAGCAGCAACCCAATTCCCTTCAGCATGTTGCAACCCGACGAACTGTCTGCACTGTTCCATTCTTCAATAATACAATGTAGTCAAACACGCCAGCATCTAGTAGCATCCGCAAGGCAGCACGACGATAAAGATCTTCCAATTCTGCCGCATGGGCAGTTGCCAAAATATGAATTCCGCAGCCATGTACCTGCATCAACGCATTTGCTTCTTCCATCGTACTAATTTCATCACAAATTAACCCATCAGGGGTCATAACACGCAACGCCATAACTGCTCCTTCCGCACGGGGAAACCCATCATAAACATCAGTATGCAATCCGATTTCATACTGTGGAACACCGTCTTGTACCGCTGCAATTTCGCCACGACTGTCGATGATACAAAGACGGTAAGTTTGTCCCAAAATCCGACAAAGATCTCGTAGCATGGTTGTCTTACCAGAACCCACACTGCCAGCAAGCAACACACTCGAAAGCTGTTTCCAGCAGGTCTGTGCCGCTAGCTCCCTTGCACAGTCTTTTACCTGCCGTGCTAGACGGATATTCAGTCCATTGATATTTCTCATTTGTACATATTGCCCGTCACGAAAAACGGCGGTACCACAAATACCGATGCGGTTTCCGCCCTGCATGGTCAAGTACCCTTCCGCAATTTCCTTTTGATAGCGATAGACAGAGTATGCACATGCTGCACGAAATACACTCTCTATCTGTGTAGACTGCAAAATAATGCCATCCTGCCAACGATCGCTGAATGTGCCATCTGACTTCAAAAATTGTTCGGTTCGGTTGCTGCGAACTGCAATGGGTCTGCCTGTCCGCAGACGAATTTCCTGTAGCTGCTCCCAAACGGAAAGCGGTATTCGCTGCAATATCTGCCGCAGTTCTGGTGGAAAACAATTCATAATCGTCTGCCGCACTTTATTCACTCCTTTCTGCGTTTGTCCTTTGCTGTATCCTATGTGTGGAAGCAGAAAAAAAGAACCGAACAAATGGAAAATGAAGCGATCCACTTTATACAGTTTAATACAATGTAGACATATTCAATTTATTAAAAAATGAAGTCGTATTAAATTAAAAGAATTATAGAATATGTAACGGGAAGGCAATACTGTAAAAACATTTAAAGAAATGGTTGAGAAAATGTTTAACGGTACAGCCATAGCTAAAGGAGTACTTATCATTACTCCATATCAGGTTATCGTAACTACCCCTGGAACTGATAACAAAAAAGTTCTGTAAATAAGAAACAGAATGGGTGCAGAATATAAAACGGTTCTGCACCCATTTTGATTATCAGATTATTGGAGAGAGTTATGAAAAACTATATTGACTCTCGAAAATATTTTAGTTGTACTGTCTGACATCACATAGTGTCATTCAAAGTGTATAGGATGTGGA
>JAUNJC010000106.1:0-909 GCA_030523195.1 Oscillospiraceae bacterium | reverse complement strand
TGGAATATGTGCAATAAAAATTTATACTTACTTTATGATGAAACCTACGCCAATGCTTTTTCGGAACATAGAATAACTAATAATTTTTATAGTAACTTGTATTTTTTGATATATTGTGATATAATGTAGAAAAAAACTTGAGGTGATTGTCATGTATAAACCGAAACTTGAAAAAGATATACGCTGTCCGCTAGAATACGGAATGGATATATTCGGCGGGAAGTGGGACTCCCGCATTATATGCGTTTTAGCGACCAAAGAAACACTTCAATACAGTGAACTGCGTAAAGAATTATCCAATATTACTGATGCGGTACTTACCATATCTCTAAAGTCGCTGTTACAATGTCAAAAATGCGATTATAACGATGGAAAAGCACAGGGCAACAGAAAAGTTTTATTTTGTTTTTGCAAGATATTTTTCCGCATAATGAACGGCAACAGCACCGTCAGCGACAGCAGTAACGACTTGACGCAAAGACTTGGTGCGGATATCTCCCACAGCAAAAACACCTTTTACATTCGTTTGTGTACTTTCATCGGCAATTACATAGCTGAAAGAATCAAGAGCGACGCTGTTACCTAAAAATTCCGTTGCAGGCTTCCTGCCTATACTTACAAAAACACCATCGCAAGCAATATCCGTTACGGACTTTGTGTTCACATCTTTGATTTTAACACCTGTAATCCGGTTTTCAGCAATCAGTTCCGATACGATGCTGTTCCATAAAAATTCCACATTTTTTGCCAGCATCAAAGGCTCCTGGTAAATTTTTTCAGCTCTGAGGCTGTCACGTCGGTGTACAAGATAGACCTTAGCTGCCATACGAGACAGATACAAAGCATCAGCCACAGCAGAATTACCGCCGCCTACAACGACAACAGTTTTATCTTTATAAAACCTACCGT
>JAUNJC010000011.1:25984-32691 GCA_030523195.1 Oscillospiraceae bacterium | reverse complement strand
CATTATCAATGGTATGACAAATAACAATATGCAATTTTAAGAGAGGAATGGATGAAAAAACATGAATGCATTCCAAATAGATAAAATAGCATCTATTTTAAAAATGGGAAATAATGAAAAATCCAATCCGGAAATCCTGTCTGTTATCTATTCTCTGGGAAGAGACGCTGCAAATATGGAGGAATATCATTTTGCATTTGAATCGCTGCTCTCTATTTATAAGGGTGCAACCGACAACGTGAGAGCCTATGTGATTTTATCCTATTCCCTATTAGCAGTATCTTTTAAAACACTGGATAGAGCCACCGTAGAACCTATGATTTTGCACGAATGGAACACTGCAAATGAGAAAAACAAAGCAATTATACAGGATGCTGTGGAGGATATCAACCATATATTACACTGGCAGTTATCTCTTCCAAAATAATCCTCTCAGAAAGGAGCAATCCACCATGCAGCCCTTAGCAGAACAAATCCGTCCGTCCTGTTTAGAGGAAATTGTCGGGCAGCAGCACCTGCTGGCACCGAATCGACCACTTCGCCGCATCATCGAAAGTGGCAGAATCCCCAATATGATTTTCTATGGTCCATCCGGTGTGGGAAAGACAACGGTTGCCCGCATGATTGCAAACAGCACTTCCATGTCCCTACACAAACTCAATGGCACCACTGCTTCCACTTCGGATTTGCGGGATGTTGCAGCAGAAGTCGGCACACTCTCTGGCATGCACGGCATTTTGCTCTATTTAGACGAAATTCAATATCTTAATAAAAAACAGCAGCAAAGCCTGCTGGAATACATCGAAAACGGACAAATCACTCTGATTGCCTCTACAACCGAAAATCCATATTTTGCGGTCTATAATGCTCTCATCAGCCGTTCCACGGTGTTCGAGTTCAAACCAGTTTCATCAAAAGAAATGCAAAAAGCAGTCGAACGAGCATTCTCCAAAATCCAACAAAATATGCCCGGTTCCATTCAAGTGGCAGACGGCGTAACTGCACACATTGCAGGCGGCTGCGGCGGTGATGTCCGAAAGGCAATGAATACCGTAGAACTCTGCGTCCTGTCGGCAGAAAAAGTGGAAAATGGTCTGCATGTTTCACTGGAACTGGCACAGGAATTGACACAAAGAAGCAATATGCGGTATGACAGAGAAAATGATCAGCATTACGACTTACTCTCTGCCCTGCAAAAATCCATTCGAGGATCAGATGAAAATGCTGCCTTGCACTATGCGGCACGTCTGCTTTCCGCAGGTGATTTGCTCTCCATTTGCAGAAGATTACTAGTAATTGCGTCAGAAGACATTGGACTTGCCTATCCGCAGGCAATTGTGATTACAAAGGCTTGTGTGGACAGTGCCTTGCAGCTGGGACTGCCAGAAGCACAAATCCCCATTGCAGAAGCCATTGTTTTGTTGGCAACTGCTCCAAAATCCAATAGTGCCTACCTTGCCATGCATGCTGCCATGGCAGATGTAGAAAAACATGGGGCACTGGACTTTCCACGGCATCTGCAAAACTGCCACTTTGACGGGGCGGAAGCAGCTGTGAAAGGACAGCATTATTTATATCCGCATGACTATCCACATCACTATGTAAAACAGCAATATCTGCCGGATGAAATAAAGAATGCCGTTTACTATCAGTTCGGCGATAACAAACAAGAGCAGGCAGCGGCACTTTATCGAAAAAAACTGCTGGAGGAAACGACAGAATGAAAATCAATGATAATCATCCTTTGATATTGGTACATGGACTAGGACAAGAGGCATCCAGCTGGAATCCAACCATTTCTTTTTTAGATCACCAACAGAATATATTCTGTCCAGAACTGTCTTCCTTTTTGAAACAAGCCCCTTATACATATAAAATATTATATCAGCATTTTTCTGCGTACTGCAATCCAATTTCTGCCCCATTCCATCTATGTGGCTTGTCCCTTGGTGCTGTGCTGGCATTACATTATGCAATTGATCATCCGGAAAATGTGCAATCTCTAATTCTGATTGCACCACAATTTCAAATGCCAAAAGGCTTGCTGCGATTTCAGAATATCCTGTTTCACTTCATGCCAAAAAAAGCATTTGCAAGTACAGGATTTTCAAAAAAAGCCTTCATAAACTTAACAAATTCCATGATGTCTCTCAATTTTACAAATGCATTGAAAAGCATTCTCTGTCCTGTGCTTGTTCTCTGCGGTGAAAAAGACAATGCCAATCAAAAAGCTGCTCGTCAATTGGCAAACCATTTGACAAATGCCAGATTAGAGAGCATTCCTGATGCAGGGCATGAAGTCAATCTGGAACAGCCGGAAAAATTGGCATCCACAATCTATCATTTTAACTTGTAATGCGACCACCACATTTTTCATTTGTCATAAAATTAAAAGGAAAAGGCAGTAAAGAAATGAATCTCAACAAACACTATCGTTTCACATTTGAACCTTTGGGACTTCTGTTATTTCTTGTGATTATGCTCCCCAATTTTATTTGGTTTGTGATACCAGCCCCACAGGATGTCCTAAGAACTGCAAAATCTGTATTCCCTATGATTGAAAAACTGGGCAGTATCTTCCAAATTCTATTTATTGCAGTACTTTGTTTCCTCCGCCATATTCCAGATGTACCATTGAAAAAACACTATTGGCAAATCGGTATCATTGGAATGGTACTGTTGTATTTTGTTGGATGGGGATGTTAGTACGCTAGCATTGTAAATCTCATTGTATTGTTGGATTTGTGTCTTGCCCCCTGTCTGGCACTTCTCTTGTTTGCATGGGAGCGAAAAAACTGGATTGCGTTGCCGTTCGGCATAGCATTTTTAGTGTGCCATGTAAGTTCTACAGTCGCTAACTTTTTAATCAAATAATCTCATATAACTTAAAAATAAAATGAAAAGAGGAATACAATGACAAAAACAAAAGGAATTATATTATATCAATCCAAATATGGTGCTTCTAAAAAATATGCCTTATGGCTTCAGGAGAAAAGTGACTTTGACTGCATGGAAATCCGACAGTGCAAAACTGATATGCTATCCGCATATGACACCATCATTTTATGCGGCGGTATCTATGCTTCTGGTATCGCCGGACTTTCTTTCCTCAAAAAGCATTCCGATATTCTACAAACAAAACAAATTGCCATTTTTTGTGTTGGTGCATCTCCATATGATGAAACTACCCTAAAAGCAATCAAGGAACGCAATCTGCAAAGGGAATGGCAAGACACACCTTTGTTCTATGGAAGAGGTGCATGGGATATGGAAAAGATGTCTGCTAAAGATCGTTTTCTATGTAAAATGCTGCAAAAAGCAGTGGCAAAAAAAGATCCCTCCACTTATGAACCATGGATGACTGCACTGATGGAAGCAATCGGAAAACAATGCGACTGGACAGACTCGTCCTACCTTACACCACTGCTGCAATGGATTGCAGCAAAAGAACAAAACTAACATTTCCCATTTTATGAAAGAAGGTTATCTTTATGTCTATTCCCCAAGATCCCTATATCCTGCTCAGCTATCTAAATACCCAGTTGCGGGACAAATACGCCTCTCTCGCAGCCCTCTGCGAGGACTTAGACGAAAGCCAAACGGCACTGGAAGAAAAAATGAAAACCGTACAATATTACTATGACCCCATCCGCAATCAGTTTATTCACGACTGATACTCATTGTACTGCTGATTTAATTTTCAGCAAAGCCCCTTTTTCCAGACGGGAAACCTGTGCCTGTGAAATACCGATTTCCCCAGCAACTTCAATCTGCGTCTTCCCACGGAAAAACCGTAAATAGAGAATATTTTTCTCTCGCTGTCCTAAATTCTGCATCGCCTCCCGAATGGAAAGTTCGCCCAGCCAATTTTCCATACTGTCACGGTCACTGATTTGATCCATGACATAGAGGGTGTCACCAGAATCGGAATAAACCGGCTCGTACAACGAAACAGGATCGGTAATGCTCTCCAGTGCAATAACAACGTCTTCCCGTTTGGAACCAATTTCTGCTGCGATTTGTTCAATGGTCGGCTCTCTCTGGAGACTCGCCGTCAGGCGTTCCTTTGCCTGCATCGCTTTATATGCTAAATCCCGAAGAGAACGACTGACCTTGACCTGATTAAAGTCTCGCAGATATCGCCGCAGTTCTCCACTAATCATTGGCACACAGTAGGTAGAAAACCGCACCTCTTTACTCAAGTCAAAATGATTGATTGCCTTAATCAATCCTACTACGCCAACCTGAAACAGATCTTCCATATCTTCCCCTCGTCCGGTAAAGCGTTGAATCACGCTCAATACCAAACGCAGATTTCCTTTGATGAGTTTATCTCGTGCCTCTTTACTGCCCGTTGTCTGAATCTCCCGCAGCAATGCCATCTTTTCTTCTTCTTTCAACACAGTCAGTTCAGCTGTGTTGATACCGGATATCATCACCTTTTGAAATGCCATGCGTTTCACCTCCGGTTTTAGTATACCCGAAGAAAAATGCTTTTAAACCACAAAACCAACTACTTTCACAGGAACAGCCATTTCGTACTGTTCCTGTTTTTTTCAAAAGGCTGTAACCTTTTTCCTGCTTTCAGCGTTATGATAAATGTCAGGCAGCTGCAATACTGACAAATACAAAAACAGAAGAAGAACAAAAACAGGAGGAATGCATCATGCGGGAAAGCCGACTGATTACGCTACTGCAACAGCAAAAACCAGAAGGTCTGCAAGCGTTGATGACGACCTATCAAGCCTATATAGGAACCATTATCCGAAATATTACACGCAATACCCTCCATGAACAAGACGTGGAAGAATTAACAGCAGATACGTTTCTTGCCGTATGGCAGACAGCGGACAAGCTGCAAACCGGAAAAGTACGGTCTTATCTTGCTGCCATTGCACGCAATAAAGCAAAAAGCCGTCTGCGTACTGCACAGGAAGTCCTGCCACTGGAGGAAGAAGCGTTTTTACTGGAAACAGCTGACTTGGAACAGACCGTGGAACACACTCTACTTGCAGAAGCATTACAGGATACCTTACAGGCACTTTCCGAAAATGATCGGGACGTTTTGATTCGCTATTACTACTATTACCAGCATGTGCCGGAAATTGCAGCAGAACTTCATTTATCCACAGCAGCGGTAAAAGTTCGGCTGCACCGTGCAAGGAAAAAACTCAAACAACTGCTGATGGAAAGGGGTTATGTATATGAAACGAAATCTATATGACATTTTTGACCACTTTGAACCCAATGATGCGATGCTGCCCACCATGCAGGATCAGCCAATTAATGGAAAGGCAGTCTCCGATCATGTCATGCAACAAGCAGGCTGCCGTCCGTCTCTGCGGAAAAAGAAACCTTACCGATTGTTTGGCATTGCTGCCGCTGCAGCGGTCTTAATAGCTGGAACCGTGACCACTGCGGCAGTGTCCGGTAATATGGATTTATTTTTTGCTACGGTATCCAGTTCTAATCTCACAGATGCCGCAGGGACTGTACCTGGTGTTGGAATGGAAGTACCGGAAGCAATTGCACAAATGCAACCTTATTACAGCTGCCCAGATGTTACCTTTACCCAAACAGAAGATGCTACCGTTTCTCTGCTCGGTTTCTACAACGACCACAATTCCCTAATGCTCAGCATACAGCTGACAGTAAAAAATGACACAATATTGACAGATGATAGCTACCTATTACCCTATTTTACACTAACGACAGAGGACGGCATGGAAAAAACACTCTATCAGAGTGGCTATCTCAGGGAACCACTTCAGCCCTGCAAAACATCTGACAAGATCTATTACGCTACCTATTACCTCACTGATGAAGAATTTTCCAATGGGACGCTGCATGTGGACTTTGCTGGTGTGTATACCGCTGCACAGGAAGCGCAGGTATATCAACAAATCTGCGATTTACAAGACAGTTGGCGAGAAGCGTATTTTACAGAAGACATGAGCATTGAGGAATGGAAAACGCTCTGGAAGGAAAAAGAGTATGACCGCCTGACCACGGAAGCCCAGAAAAAAGCCTTTGCAGAACAACCCGCAGTGCTCTCCGGCAGTTGGTCGGCAGACATCCCCATTGCTGCACCAAAGACAACCCCCATTACAGCAGAAGCAGATGGCATGCAGGTGGTATTGGATGACCTTTCCATTTCCGTTTCTAACCCATCTGAAGCACAGCGGAAAAATGGTTATTCTGCTGCGGTAGTCTATTTGAAGGATGGTACGATTCTGGCAGAAGATTTCTTCATGTTCGACGATATTTCCCAGAATCCAGAAGATGGAAGTTACAATCTGGATGGTACCCCCTATCAGGAATTTGCCTACCTATACGGAACTGCAAAAGCAGATGAAACAGAAATCACAGGCAGAATCTGCTGCTACAACCACCCAATTGCTTCAGAAGAAATAGAGAAAGTAGAAATGTACATTCTCTATTATGATGATAACTGGAACGAACAGATCGACTGTTACACATTATATTCAACAAATTAAAATATAAAATAATTCTGACGGACATCAAAAAACGGACACCTGTGTCTACTAACAGGTGTCCGTTTTTTTGTTATTTTCCTATGCTTGTAATATGTAAGTTCACTATAAAGCCCTTCCCACTTTCTTAACAAGCGTACTGGAACATATTATAATCAAGGTAATCAAGTTCCATAGAAATATGAAGTTGGTTGATTCTTTCTTTTAAACAGA
>JAUNJC010000011.1:0-25884 GCA_030523195.1 Oscillospiraceae bacterium | reverse complement strand
TTCTCTGCGGTCACAGCATCTGCGGAAACCAATGCTGACATCTCTTATGAAGATCGTCTTTTAGAGCAGGACAACGAACAGTTTGGAAATGCGATCCTCAGCAGCAGTTATGCCAATATTACACCCTATAAGTTTATTCTCCAGCCAGAACGCAATTTTGTTTCTTCAGAAGAACTGGCACAAGGAGATGTACACATCCCCACAAAAATTTATATTCAAGGGGATAATACCATCGGCATGAGTTCTTTTCTCCTCTCTTATGCTGCCTCTAATATGGATTATATTTATTTTGACAACAGTGTTAACATGCAAGGCTATGTGGAAAAACAAACTTATGAGGAAGGACAATACAGCGTCGGTGCTTTTAGTACAACTTATCCACTCTTCTGCTTTGGCAGAATTGGGAATGGAAAATTCTTTGCAAATGGTTCTTCCACAATCGGTGCGGCTCTATATGAACCCAAGAGCGGCGGTGAAATTTACAGCAATGGCAGCGGTGGCATCTATTTCTCCCGTTCCTATAACAAGATGGTAAACGGCGTGAAAACTTGGATTGAAGGGGAAAAAGTAGAAATCCCTGCTGACCAAATTCAGGTGCTTCCAAACGGACGAGCAACTTTTTCCTACACCTATTACCAACAGGAAGAAAATCTTGGTTTCCCAGAACGCACCAATACATTTGAAATCCCTTATTATGATGCTTCCCTCGCAGCAGGCACCTTGCTCAAAGGAGAAAATGATGTCTGCTATTGGACAAAAGATACTGGAAGTAATTTAGCTCCATTCTTTGGGTATGCAGATGAATTTCCTTGTTTTGCATTTGACATTGTGCTGCGGCAAGGAACGCCAAACGGTGCTTATACCATCTCGTTAGATGAAAATTACTGCCGGCTTCGCACTTCTTCCGGATTGCTGCCGCTACAATACGTCAACACAACCATTACCGTTGGCACTGCTTCGGCAACGGTAACAGAAGATCAAACCAGTCCATATTACTGCTTCTTTGCAGAAAACAATAGGGAAATCCGCTTGAATCAGGCAAATGGCGAACTAATTTCCGAAGTAACTTATGAAGATGGTACAACGAATACCAGTGCCATAGAAGCAGCTGCCACCTGCGGACAATCTCCCGCTGAGCTGTATACACAACAAAGCGGCGGAGCCTATATTGACGAAGTCGCATTCTCATTGGCCTCCCAGCCACTGCAAAATGCAGATGGCACTGCCTACACAAAAAAATTGCTGATCGGCAAAAAGGGAGATGCCAATCTGGATGGAAAAGTAGATGTGGAGGATGCGATTTCTGTGTTACAGTATTATGCACAAACAGCAGCAGGATTGCAGACATCTATGAATCAAACATTTACAGAAGAGCAGCGTATTCTCTCTTATTTTCTCTCCGACATCGACACCTGTTCCCAAAATCAGGGCGCTGACGGCGGTAAAATAGAGGTGGAAGATGCTGTACAGATTCTGACATATTATGCACAACAATCTGCCGGATTAGAGCCAACCTGGCAAAACCGGTAACAGATCCAATAGGGAATAAAAAAACCGATATGCAGTTTTTCTCTTGTTAAATTTGTTTTGACATCTGCATACCGGTTTTTCCCATGCAAGCAGTTCCATTGTTCACAAGTACGGAAAATTGCTGTACTTAGAATAGAAATAAAATGAATAAAGGAGTTTTCGCATGAAAAAAATCATTTCTCTACTGACAATTTGTAGTCTGTTTCTGCCCTGCCTGCCAGTTTCCGCAGAAGAGGCAGTTATAGAACAACCTGTAATGCTACAGGATGTTGCAACAGAAGATACGACACCCTATACCTTCTACATGGTGCCGGAACGCAACTATGTTTCTGCGGAAGAAGTACAAAATGGAGAAGTTCACATCCGAACCCATATATACATCAAGGGTAGCCGGCATTTACCAAATGGGATTACTTCTGCCGCAATTTCTTACACACCAGATTCCGGCTATATCTATTTTGACAACAGTGCAAATATTCTGGAAACCACAGTCGATCCGTTTCAGCAATCCTACAGCGGCGGTTCTTTTATTTCAGAATATGTTATGCCCACTTGCTTTGGTGAAGTAACATCTGCCGGCGTATATGCCCCCTATGATTGCAGTTCTCTTCCAAAGGCACAATTCTGTGACCCCATCAATGGCGTTTCCATCCGCAGTGATGGCACAGGTGGTTTGTATTTCACACGCAGTTACCGAAAAATAGACGAAACAACTGGCGAAATTGTACAGGTAAAGAATGAAAAAGTAGAAATCCCTGCGGAAAAACTGCAAATTAATGTAGATGGTACTGCTTCGTTTACCTATCAATACTATGAACAAAGTCAAGAAAGCAACTTTGCACTTCGTACCATCACCTGCACCATCCCCAATTATAACCCCACATTGCCTGCTGACACGGTATTGAATGGAACACACGATGGCTACAGCTGGCTCTTAACAGGCGATGAAGCACAAGAGGGCGTTTCTTTCCTCGGTTATTCGGATGAATTTCCCTTTTTCTCTTTTGATATTGTCATAAAACAAAATGCACCCGATGATATCTACACCATTTCGTTTTCAGAATCCAACTGCCGTATCCGAACCAGTGCCGGAAAATACCTGCCATTACGATTTATCAGCTCTTCCATTACGGTTGGAGCAGTTTCTGCAACCATTACAAATGACCCCTCTACGCTCAATACCATTTGTGCTTTTGCAGAAAATGATCAGCCATTGACACTCTCACAATTTTCCAATACAGCCATTACGGGACGGGTAACATATAATGACAATTCTATTCAAAATGAAAATCTGCAAACAGCCCTCACTGCTAATACCTCTCCAGCTGCAATTTATGCTGATGCAAAATCTGCTTATACAGTTCAAAACATACCATTTTATTGCGGCAGTGATGCTATTCCAGTTTATCATTCCAATGCCGCACCCTATACCAAAAAAGTGATGGTCGGCAAAAAGGGAGATGCCAATCTGGATGGCGTGGTCGGCGTAGAAGATGCTGTTTCGGTTCTTACCTACTACGCACAAACATCCGCTGGTCTTACTGCAACGCTAAATAAAAATTTCAACAGTGATCAGGAAACACTTGCATTCTTTCTGGCAGACATCGACACCTGCTCTCAGAATCAAGGGGAAGATGGCAATTCTCTGTCTGTAGAAGATGCTGTTCAAATTCTAACACACTACGCACAAAATTCTGCTCAACTTTCCCCCATTTGGGATACCAGATGGTAACCTGTAAAATGAAAAATCCGTTGCTGGTTTCTATCCCTGCAACGGATTTTTTGCTTTATCTGTATCAAATAAACATTACTTTAGAAAAGATGCACATTCCATCCACCAAAGAATAGACAAAGCACCATCCATTCCACTAATTCTGTTTCTCCTATTCTTACTTCTTTTTAATAAACAGCCGTTGCCGGTCTTGCAAGCTGCACTTTCAGGCTTTTCATCTTCACAAAATAAACCGTCACCAAGAGCGTATCTGCAAAAATCCATGCAACCGGACTTGCCAGACAAGCAGCTGAATACCCAAAGGTGGGAACAAATGCCACGCAGACGAGTACACGTGCAACCAATTCTGTAACACCTGCCATCATCGGTAAGAAACTGTAACTCATTCCCTGCAAGCTATTCCGCAAAATAAACAGCAAGCCAAGGGTTGGATAGAAATAAGCATTCAGCCGGAGATATTCTTTTACCTGTTCCATGACTGCTGTTTCCGAATCATCCAAAAACAGCAATGCCATCCAGCCGCCCAATACAATGATTACAATTGCAGAAATAACACAGTAAATCATGGAAACCACAATACTAGTACGAATCCCACTCTGAATGCGTTCAAACTCTCTCGCCCCACGATTCTGACCACAATAAGTTGCCATGGTAATGCCAAGACATTCCATTGGACCTGTCAATACCATCTGTAATTTAGATGCAGCAGTTACTGCGGTTACAGAAATCGTTCCCAATGTATTCACTGCTGTCTGCAAAATAATCGACCCCACAGCGGTAATGGAAAATTGCAGTGCCATTGGCAGACCAATTGAGAGAAGTCGTCCGCAGTGTGGTAAGGAAACTTTCCATTCATCCTTCTGAATGCGGAAAATTTCATATTTCCGAAACATGTAAATCAAACAAAGAATACCGGAAACACCCTGCGAAATCACACTCGCATATCCTGCGCCAGCAACACCTGTATGCAATACCAAAATAAACAAAAAGTCCAATCCAATATTTAAAACCGTAGCAATAGCAAGAAAAATCAATGGCGTACGGCTGTCTCCAATGGAACGCAGCATAGAAGACAATAAATTATACAAAATGGTTGCACTAATACCAGCGAATACCGTGAAAATATAGTCATATGCATAATCATATAATTCCGCTGGCGTTTTCATTAGCCGCAGCAGGTCACCAGTGAACAAAATCGTTCCGATTGTCATGATAACAGAGAGAAATGCAGATAAGAAAAACGCATTTGCAAGGTATTTCCGCAAGGCTTTATAGTCACCTGCACCAAATGCCTGCGAAACCGGAATGGACATTCCGGTACAAATTCCAGTTGCAAAGCCGAGCACTAAAAAGCTAACAGCACCCGTCGAACCAACGGCAGCCAACTCATTCACGCCAAGACAGCGTCCAACAATCACAGTATCACAGAGACTGTAAAGCTGCTGTAACATATAACCAAAAATAAGCGGCATTGCAAATTGCAAAATCAATGGCAGCGGTTTTCCATGTGTAAGTTCTTTTGTCATAAAGCAAACATCCTTTCTTTGTCTTTTTTCTTTTCATTTCTTTTTGTGTTTTTTGCTATTTTCTCAGTCGGTATTCCCCTCCAAACAGCTTTGTATATTATAACAGCATGTTTCATGATTTTCTATTGCTTTTTTTTACGAACTTACAGCACAGTTTTTTTACAAATTGTATAGCATGTCGAATTTTGTGAAATCACTTTCAAATATAGAAGATCATGCCGCTTTTAAAAGGCAATCAAAAAAGACGACATTTTTCTGTTTTTTCCCTCTTTCCTTTTTCAAAAAAATATGATATGGTTATAAAAGTGTTCGTTTTCCATCTGCTTGCTATTTTCATCAAAGGAGGATCGCCTATGAAATCGAAAGCATCCAACCGCAGTCGCTCAGAACAAACTATCATCTACATGGAGGTTTACGGCGTAAACCGTGTTGTCTATCGAGTCACCGCCTGCAATACCTACCACAACAAAACGATTCATGTTATTTACGGCGTTTCTTTGCAGGATCTCCGTACTGGAGAAACAGCCGAAATTGATTCGTTTTCTAACAATCTGGAAAAAACGGTTTGCTTTGTCAATGACCTGATTCAGCAGGAAATCCAGCCATATCAGGTATACAATGCCGCTTTCCGGCAATTGAGTTTAGAAGTCCCGTTTTTGCGTGGCGGCACTGTACTCGGTTCTTAACAGTACATATCATCAATTATTTTTCTGCACAGTAACATCCCCTCTCACCAAATTCCCATTAAATACACAACAAGACCGCACGGTATCTATAACACCGCTGCGGTCTTGTTGATTTTGAAATGATTATAAATAAATGATATGCTTATTTTTTCTCTGACAGCATTCGATTTAATGCACTGATCAATGCCCGAATGGAAGACTGAATAATATCTGAATGAATGCCCACGCCCCAATACAGATTTTTACCGTCCTGCAACCCCACATAGGAAACTGCCTTTGCACTGGAACGAATCTCCAATGCATGTTCTGTATAGGTCATTAATGCGTAATCCCGTCTTAAATACGCTTTCAAAGCATTGCTAACCGCATCCAAACGACCATTTCCGTCCGCTGTGACTACTTCCGTTCTATCATCATAGGAAATTGTAACCGAAGCAGTAATATTGCCATCTGCTTTCTGTACATAGTGTACCTCTGGCAGTGAAACTGGTGTTTCAATGTTGACATAGGATTCTGTAAAGATATTCAGCACTTCTTCCGGCTGCAATTCTTTATGTGCATGATCAGAAACACCCTTAACCAAATAACCAAATGACTCCCGCATTGCTGTGGGAATATTGAAACCATAACGTGTTTCCATCAGATAACCAATACCACCCTTGCCAGACTGGCTATTAATCCGAATGACATCTGCTTCATACGCTCTGCCGACATCCTGTGGATCCAATGGCAGATATGGTACTGTCCAATATTCACAGTTTTGCTGTTCTCTCCATTTCATACCCTTTGCAATTGCATCCTGATGCGAACCGCTGAATGCAGCAAATACCAGCTGACCACTGTATGGAGAACGTTCATAAACACGCATTCTGGTCACCCGTTCATATACTTCTGTAATCATCGGCAAATTACTAAAGTCCAACTGCGGATCCACGCCCTGTGAATACATATTCATTGCCAATGTGATAATATCCACATTACCAGTACGCTCTCCGTTTCCAAACAGCGTTCCCTCTACTCGGTCGCCGCCTGCCAGCAAACCCATTTCCGTATCGGCAACAGCACAGCCCCGATCATTATGCGGATGCAGGGAAACAATAACATTTTCCCGATTGTTCAGATGATCGCTCATATATTCTATTTGATTGGCATATACGTGCGGCATGGAATGCGAAACGGTGACTGGCAGGTTGATAATCACTTTATCCTCCGGTGTCGGCTGCCAAATGTCCAGCACAGCATTGCAGACCTGCAATGCATATTCCGGCTCTGTACCAGTAAAGCTCTCCGGTGAATATTCAAATACAAAATGTCCCGGTGTCATTGCACGGTATTTTTTACATAATTCTGCACCCGTCACAGCAATCTGCAAAATCTCTTCTTTGCTCTTCTTAAAAACCTGCTCCCGCTGTGAAACAGAAGTGGAATTGTACAAATGCACAATCGCATGCTTAACACCTTTTAATGCTTCAAATGTCTTGGCAATGATATGTTCCCTTGCCTGTGTCAACACTTGAATGGTTACATCTTCCGGAATCAGATTCTGTTCAATCAGTGCACGACAAAATTCATACTCTGTCTCTGAAGCAGCTGGAAATCCAACTTCAATCTCCTTAAAACCGATCTCAACCAATACTTTAAAAAATTCCAGCTTCTCTTCCAGACTCATCGGCGTAATCAATGCCTGATTGCCGTCCCGCAGGTCTACACTACACCAAATCGGCGGTTTTTCAATATAGGTTTTCGCTGCCCACCGCATCGGGGCATCTTGCACTGGGAAAAATTGTCTCGTATATTTACCAGCCTGTTTCATCATAATACTTCGTTCCTTTCCTGTAAAAAATAAAATCTGTTTTGTTCTGCTCGGAATGTGATCGACGTGTTTTGCGTACAAAAAAAGTCCCTTCCTCTGCCGACTCTGGCATAGAGAAAGAGACGAAGAAGCATATTTCTCCGTGGTACCACTCTTCATTGATGCAAGCTGCACCCACTCTGTCACATCTCTGCAATAATGTGCTTCTCTGTAACGGGAGAATCCCGTCAGTGCTTACTTTGCCCTGCTGCTCCAGCAGAAATGTTCTGCACTGCGGCTCAGGGAGGAGGTATCCTGCTTGCTTCCGACTGCCTCGCACCAACCGGCAGTTCTCTGCAACGAAAGAAAAGCATCTTTTTTCCCGTCAACGCCTTTTTTGCTATCTGACAGCCATTTCTGCTGCCTTTTCTTTATTTTATCGAATTTTTTTTGATTTGTCAAGTACTTTTTTCATTTTTCCTTATTTTTTTATTGTACGGCGTATTTTCAGCGAAAAGCTGGACAAGGTTTGCAATTTTTTGTACAAAGTGTAAAAATCCGAAAAGAATGCTTGATTTTATCGAAACAAGGTGCTATACTAAAACACAGATATATTTTTTTTGTATCCGTGTCCCGAAGGAGTTTGCCATGTGTAAAAAATTGTATTCGATTGCAGAATCTGCTTTTCTGCTAATAGGATTGTTTCCCCGAGTCATGGGCTTCGGGGCATGTTGCATGCCGTAAACCAACCGGTACGAGCGGAACTGTAAAGCAAACAAGAGACATTTCCTTTTATTTTGAATTGCTTTTCACAATGCCTCCGGTGCGTTTTCGGCCGAAGGCATTTTTTGCAGACAGCGAACGGCAAACCGCTGCACCTGCATAAAATAGAAACTGAATCACAAAGTAAAAAAGGTGGAAAACATGAAATTAAATGGTGCACAAATTGTAATTGAAACCCTGATTGAACAAGGTACTACAACCGTCTTTGGCTATCCGGGCGGTCAAGTTATCAACATTTATGATGCCTTATATCTTGCAAAAGATCGCATTCAGCACATTATCACAGCACATGAACAAGGTGCTTCTCATGCAGCAGACGGTTATGCAAGAGCAACCGGCAAAGTCGGCGTTGTCATCGCCACTTCTGGTCCAGGTGCAACCAATCTAGTTACTGGTATTGCAACGGCTTATCTGGATTCCGTTCCGATGGTTGCTATTACTGGCAATGTGCCAAATTCCCTGATCGGACGAGACAGCTTCCAAGAGGTGGATATCACTGGTGTAACGATGCCAATTACCAAGCATAACTTCTTTGTCAAAAAAATCGAAGATCTAGCACCAACCATTCGAGAGGCATTCCGCATTGCAAAGTCTGGCCGTCCGGGTCCGGTTTTGGTGGACATTCCAAAAGATGTACAAACTGCTATGTATGAATATACGGCAGCACCAATCGTAGAAAAAGCACCCGTTCCAGAAGTCAATCCAGCTCTGATTGCACAGGCAGCAGAATTGATTACTGCTGCAAAGAAACCTTACATTTATATTGGCGGCGGTGCGAT
Organism: Oscillospiraceae bacterium; assembly: GCA_030523195.1. GTDB lineage: Bacteria > Bacillota > Clostridia > Oscillospirales > Ruminococcaceae > Ruminococcus_C. The sequence goes on along the minus strand of JAUNJC010000011.1, from coordinate 17,056 downwards.
CACAGACAACGCTGGTGCAGAGATTATGGCACTGGCAGACAAAATGGATGCACCAATCGGCTGCACAATGATGGGAATTTCCGCTGTTCCAACAGATCATCCACGTTATCTGGGCATGGAGGGCATGCATGGTCACTATGCTTCTTCCATTGCACAGAATGAGGCAGATTTGATTCTGACAGCCGGCTGCCGCTTCAGCGACAGAGGCACTGGCAATACCAAGAAATATGCACAGAATGCCAAAATCATTCATATCGACATTGATGCCTCTGAATTGAATAAAAATATTTCAGTAGAACTGGGGATTGCCGGCTCTATGAAAAAAATTCTTGCAGATCTGACGGCGTTGCTGCCGCAGCAGGAACATCCGGAATGGAATACCCGTATTCAGGAACTGGTTGCAGAAACCAAACAGCTGGAAGCCCAGAAAGACGGCGAACTGACCCCATTTACCGCTTTAGATGCGGTAGCAGAAGCTGCCAAGAATGCGAACGAGGATGTGATCGTTGCCACAGATGTAGGACAACATCAAATGTGGGCAGCACAGCGGTATCCGTTTTCCAAACCAAGAACCTTTATTTCCAGCGGTGGTCTGGGAACAATGGGCTTTGGTCTGGGGGCTGCAATCGGTGCTGCAACTGCAACTGGTAAGAAAACCGTTCTGATTACAGGGGATGGCAGCTTCGGCATGAATCTGAATGAGTTAGCAACCGCTGTTACCAATCAAACCCCTGTTGTTGTCTTTATCATGAATAACGGCGTACTGGGCATGGTTCGGCAATGGCAGACTCTGTTCTTCGACAAACACTATTCCAATACCACGCTGGAACGAAAAACCGATTTTGTTAAATTGGCAGAAGCATTCGGATTGCCGGGATTCCGTGCGGTCTCCCTGCCGGAATTGAAGGAAGTCCTGCAAAAAGCATTTGCAGTAGAAGGCCCTGTTCTAGTGGATTGTGCCATCGACGAAGATGCATTTGTTCTGCCGATGCTGCCGCCGGGCGGTGCGGTAGAGGACATCATCGTTGACCCGTCAGCAATGTAAGGAGGAACATGTAAGATGGAACGGTTTATTATTTCTATTTTAGTGGCAAACCATGCGGGGGTATTGTCCCGTGTTTCGGGCATGTTCACACGGCGTGGCTTCAATATTGATACTCTCACAGTCGGCGAAACGGAATCTCCGGAATTTTCCAGAATCACAATTTCCATGCACGACGAGAAAGCAATCTGTAATCAGATTGTCAAGCAGTTGGAAAAAATGTATGATGTCAAAAAAGTACAGGTTATGAAGCGGGATGAAACCGTTGCAAGAGAACTGCTGCTAATCAAAATCAAAAATTGTGCAGAACAGCGGCAAGACATTATGTCTGTCGTAGATGTCTTCCGGGCGAAAATTACAGACTACTCGCCAGAGGCACTTGTGATTGAAATCCGTGGCGTTTCCACAAAAATCAATGCTTTTATTGAGTTACTCCAGCCATACGGCATTCTAGAAATGTGCCGTACTGGTTTGGTCGCTCTTGAAAGAGGCGGCAACTGTCTGAAAGACGAATAACCGCTTGTATATTTATCCGATATTTTTTATAAAGGAGTCTTTACGATGGAACAAACAGCAAGAGTTTTTTATCAGGAAGATTGTGATTTGTCTTTACTGTATGGCAAGACCATTGCAGTCATCGGCTACGGCAGCCAGGGACATGCTCATGCATTGAATGCCAAGGAATCTCTCGGCGATAAAGCAAGAGTCATCATTGGTTTGTACGAAGGCAGCAAATCCTGGGACAAGGCAGTCAAACAGGGATTTGAAGTATTTACCGCTGCGGAAGCTGCAAAGCAGGCAGACATCATCATGATCCTGATCAATGATGAAAAGCAGGCTGCTATGTATAAGAAGGACATCGCACCAAACCTCAAGTCCGGCGATATGCTGATGTTCGCACACGGCTTTAACATTCACTTCGGCTGCATCAAACCGCCGGCTGATGTAGACGTTACCATGATTGCTCCAAAGGGACCGGGTCACACTGTAAGAAGCGAATATCAGGCTGGTAAGGGTGTTCCGTGCCTCGTAGCAGTAGAACAGGATGCAACTGGCAAGGCACTGGATATGGCTCTGGCTTACGGTCTGGCAATCGGCGGTGCAAGAGCTGGCGTATTGGAAACCACCTTCCGGACAGAAACCGAAACCGACTTGTTCGGCGAACAGGCTGTTCTTTGCGGCGGTGTTTGTGCATTGATGCAGGCTGGTTTTGAAACACTGGTAGAGGCTGGCTATGATCCGAGAAATGCTTACTTTGAATGCATTCATGAAATGAAGCTGATCGTTGATCTGATTTACCAGAGTGGTTTCGCTGGTATGCGTTACTCCATCTCTAACACTGCGGAATACGGCGACTATATCACCGGTCCGAAGATCATCACAGAAGATACCAAGAAGGCAATGAAGCAAATTCTGAAGAACATTCAGGACGGTTCCTTTGCAAAGGAATTCCTGCTGGATATGTCTGATGCTGGTTCTCAGGTTCACTTCAAGGCGATGCGGAAGCTGGCTTCCGAACACCCATCTGAAAAGGTTGGCGAAGAAATCCGGAAGCTGTACAGCTGGAACAACGAAGAAGACAAGTTCATCAACAACTAAAACAAAGCAAAAAGCAACCTATCCCCTATTTGAACGGGACAGCGTAGCGTAAAACCTTTTGAGCTGCTTTCCTGATATTTCAATCGGGAAAGCAGTTTTTCCATCCATTAACATGATAAGAGGTAATCAAAATGGCAGGTAATTTTTACTGTGACGGTGTGGACAAAGCACCGCAGCGTTCCCTTTTTAATGCACTTGGTATGACAAAAGAAGAAATGCAAAGACCGCTAGTCGGCATTGTTTCTTCCTATAATGAAATTGTACCGGGTCATATGAATATTGATAAAATTGTAGAAGCTGTAAAATTAGGTGTTGCGATGGCTGGTGGTACCCCTGTTGTCTTTCCGGCAATTGCAGTCTGTGACGGGATTGCCATGGGACATATTGGCATGAAGTATTCTCTGGTAACCAGAGATTTGATTGCAGATTCCACCGAATGTATGGCACTGGCACATCATTTTGACGCACTGGTCATGATTCCGAACTGTGACAAAAACGTACCGGGTCTGCTGATGGCGGCTGCCAGAGTCAATGTACCAACTGTTTTTGTTAGCGGCGGTCCGATGCTGGCTGGTCATGTCAAAGGAAAAAAGACCAGTCTTTCCAGTATGTTTGAAGCAGTCGGCTCTTATGATGCCGGAAAATTCACACTGGACGATGTAGAGGAATTTGAAAATAAGGCATGTCCGACTTGCGGTTCCTGCTCTGGTATGTACACTGCAAACTCCATGAACTGCCTGACGGAAGTGCTGGGTATGGGACTGAAAGGCAACGGTACGATTCCAGCGGTTTATTCGGAACGAATTAAACTGGCAAAGCAGGCTGGTATGGCGGTTATGGAACTGTACCGAAAAAATATCCGTCCGAGAGACATCATGACCGCAGAAGCATTTGAAAATGCTCTGACAGCAGACATGGCACTGGGATGCTCTACCAACAGTATGCTGCACATTCCAGCCATCGCCAATGAGTGTGGCATTGCCATCAATCTGGACATGATCAATGAAATCAGTGCAAGAACACCAAATCTCTGTCACCTTGCACCAGCTGGACATACCTATATGGAAGATTTGAACGAAGCAGGCGGTGTCTATGCCGTTCTAAATGAACTGACAAAGAAAAACCTGATTCATACGGATGTCATGACTTGCACTGGCAAAACACTTGGTGAAAATATCAGTGGCTGCATGAATAAGAATCCAGATATTATTCGTCCAATTGAAACGCCATACAGTGAAACAGGCGGCATCGCTGTTCTGCGTGGTAATCTTGCACCGAATTGCTGTGTTGTGAAGAGAAGTGCCGTTGCAAAGGAAATGCTGGTACACGAAGGTCCTGCTAAAGTGTATAATAGTGAAGAAGAAGCCATTGCTGCCATTCGTGGCGGAAAAATCGTTGCCGGTGACGTGGTTGTCATTCGCTATGAAGGCCCTGCTGGCGGCCCCGGTATGAGAGAAATGCTCTCCCCGACTTCTGCCATTGCAGGCATGGGACTGGATAAAGAGGTAGCATTGATTACGGACGGTCGTTTCTCTGGTGCAACCAGAGGAGCATCCATCGGACATGTTTCTCCAGAGGCAGTAAACGGCGGCACAATTGCCTATGTACAGGACGGCGACATCATCTCTATTGACATTCCAAACCACAGCATTACCCTGCATGTTTCTGACGAAGAACTAGAAGAACGGAAGCAGCATACAAAGATTCTGAAAAAAGAAAACCTGACCGGTTATCTAAAACGATATGCTGCTATGGTTTCTTCTGCGGATAAGGGCGCTATCATCAACAAATAACAAAATAAAATGCATCATTCTACAATTGCATTGAAACAGGTGTTTTTATGGATCACAATCAGGAATACATCAGAAACTTAACGATAGAAGATGTTCCATGGCATCGTCTTGACACTGCTTATGCAAGAGCAACACATTTTCCAGCAGCATTTCAAATTTTAGATGCTATGGAGGACATGGATGCCGTTTCCTCTGCTATTTGGGAGATCAAGAGCATAGAGCATCAAAGTACCCTTTTTTATGCAGCACCCTTTGCGATGATCTTTCTTATAAGAATTTTTCAGAAAGCAGTGGAACAATCTGATAAAAATGAAATCGCAACCTATCTGGTTTCCAAACTTTTAACGTGTTTTCATGACATTGCATTTGCTTGCAAGTATGCAGAAAATTACAAACATGAAAAACCGCTTGCCAATTTTTCTGATATGCTCGATGAAAAATATCTTTGTCCTGTATTATCTGATGAGCAGCTCCATGACCCTTACTTTGAAGAAGCATACGAATATCCTGATGCGTTATTCTACAGCTTTTACTTTTATTCCTATAAAATACTTTTAGAGGTCAAAAAAAGCATTGTAAAAATAAAAGACGAAAATCTTTCCGGTAGTATAGAGCAACTGCTTGTGCAGCTTTCTCTGCCGCATGTAAAATAAAAATAAATAAGAAAAGAGGTTACATTGATATGGGTATGACAATGACACAGAAAATTCTGGCTGCTCATGCTGGTCTTGACCATGTGGAAGCTGGTCAGTTAATTCTGGTCAATCTCGACCGTGTTCTCGGCAATGACATTACTTCTCCGGTTGCCATCCGAGAATTTAACAAACTGGGCATTGACCATGTATTTGACAAAGATAAGGTGACCATGGTAATGGATCACTTTGCACCGAACAAGGATATTAAGGCTGCTACACAATGCAAAATGTGCCGGGACTTCTGCAATGAAAAGGAAGTCACCCACTTCTATGATGTCGGGCAGATGGGCATTGAACACGCTCTGCTGCCGGAAAAAGGATTGGTTGTCTCCGGTGACGTTGTCATCGGTGCAGACTCTCACACCTGTACCTATGGTGCACTCGGTGCGTTCTCCACAGGTGTCGGTTCCACCGATATGGCATGTGGTATGGCAATCGGCAAGGCATGGTTTAAGGTACCATCTGCCATCAAATTTGAACTGAAAGGCAAATTAAATCCGTATATCTCCGGTAAAGATGTCATTTTACACATCATTGGCATGATCGGTGTGGATGGTGCTTTGTACAAGTCAATGGAATTTGTCGGCGAAGGCGTTTCCAGTCTCTCTATGAGCGACCGTCTGACCATGACCAACATGGCAATTGAAGCCGGTGCAAAGAATGGAATCTTTGCTGTAGACGAACAAACCCTTGCTTATGTAGCAGAACACAGCGACCGGAAACCGGTTATCTATACAGCAGATGAAGATGCTGTATATGAAGAAACCTATGTCATTGACCTGTCCGAAATCCAGTCCACCGTTGCTTTCCCACATCTGCCGGGCAATACCAGAACCATCGACAATGTCGGTGATGTGAAGATTGACCAAGTGGTAATTGGTTCTTGCACCAACGGTTTCTATCGGGATATGGAAGAAGCTGCTGCCATTCTCAAGGGCAAAAAAGTGGCTAAAAATGTCCGTGCTATCATCATTCCAGCAACACAGGCTATTTATCTGAAAGCCATGGAAAATGGTCTGCTCAAGACCTTTATTGAGGCAGGCTGTATCGTTTCTACACCGACCTGCGGTCCGTGTCTGGGCGGTCATATGGGCATTCTGGCAGCCGGTGAACGGGCAGTTTCCACCACCAACCGGAATTTTGTCGGCAGAATGGGACATCCAACTTCTGAAGTCTATCTGGCAAGTCCAGCAGTTGCTGCTGCCAGTGCGATTACTGGCAAAATTACTGACCCAAAGGAGGTAATGTAATATGAAATTTGAAGGAACTGTCATCAAATACGGCGATAATGTAGACACTGATGTCATTATTCCAGCAAGATACCTGAACACAATCGATAAGAAAGAACTGGCTTCTCACTGCATGGAAGATTTAGACACCACCTTTACCAGTCGAGTAAAAGAGGGCGATATTATGGTTGCCGGCGAAAACTTTGGCTGCGGTTCTTCCAGAGAACATGCACCGATTGCAATCAAAGAAAGCGGCATTTCCCTCGTCATTGCAAAGAGCTTTGCACGAATTTTCTATCGGAATGCCATCAACATTGGTCTTGCCATTGTAGAATGTCCAGAAGCAGCGGAAGCCATCGAAGAAGGACATCTTGTCGAAGCAGATTTGGACAATGGTGTACTGCTGGACAAAACTACCGGGCAATCTTTCCAGACAGCACCATTTCCACCGTTCATCCAAACCATTATTACAAATGGTGGTCTGATTGCCTCCATTCAGAACGGCTCTGTTCAATAAAAGGAGTGTCCTTTTATGATTGGTGCTATCATTGGCGATATCGCCGGCTCTCGTTTTGAATTTCACAATTACCGAAAAAAAGACTTTACTCTGTTCACAAAAGAATGTTTCCCAACGGATGACAGTATCATGTCCCTTGCCGTGGCAAAAGCAGTATTGGAGTATAAAACCAATGATGCAAACCTATCGAAAGCAGCGGTACAATGGATGCAGAAAATTGGACAGCCCTATCCTGCCTGTGGGTTCGGCGGAAACTTTTTCGATTGGATTTACAGCGATCATCCCAAACCCTATAACAGCTTTGGAAATGGTGCTGCTATGCGGGTCAGTGCATGCGGATTTGCTGCGAACACATTGGAAGAAGCACTGCAAATGAGTGACAGCGTAACAGCTGTAACCCACAATCATCCAGAAGGGATAAAGGGTGCACGTGCTACAACAGCAGCAATATTCCTTGCCAAAACCGGAGTCTCCATACCAGAAATCTGTGCACATATCACAAAACAGTATTACCCTTTAGATTTTACCATTGATGCAATTCGTCCGACTTATCAATTTAACGAAACCTGTCAGGATACTGTACCGCAGGCAATCGAAGCGTTTTTAGAATCCAATTCGTTTGAAGATGCCATTCGCACTGCGGTTTCTGTGGGGGGCGACAGCGATACACTGGCAGCGATTACCGGCAGCATTGCAGAAGCATATTACGGTGTCCCACAAGCACTATATGATGCGGCAGTTGCCTACCTCGACCCACTTATGCGGGAACTGCTGCATACATTTGAAGCCGTCTATGGAACCAATATGAAAGCGTGAAACCAGACAAAACTGTGCAGAAAATGACAGGACAGCACACACCTGTTCTGGTATAATCAGAACAGGAGGTGAGAAAATGGAATGGATGCAAGCCCTACGCAAATCCATTGACTACATGGAACAGCACTTATTAGAAGATATCCACATTACAGAAATTGCAGCAGCGGTACACATCTCTCCGTTCTACTTTCAGCGTGGATTTCAAATTGTAACAGGCTATTCTGTCAAGGAATATTTGCGTAATCGGCGGCTATATCTGGCAGCACTGGATTTACTGGCAAAAAAAGAAAAGATCATTGATGTGGCATTTCGATATGGCTATGAAACACCAGAAAGCTTTACAAAAGCCTTTACTCGATTTCATGGCATTCCACCCAGCCAACTTAACAGCCATGCTTCACAGATCCGTCCCTTTCTCCCTCTGAAAATCACAATTTTCATTCAAGGAGGAACAGAGATGGATTATACAATTCAAAACATGGATGCCTTACAACTTATCGGATTTTCAAGGACGTTCTCGGAAAGCGATTCTTATGAAAAAATTCCGCTATTTTGGGCAGAATTTGCACAAAACTGTCAGCAGCAAAAATATTCTGCCGATTGGATGGCAGCTCTGATTCGGTGCAAAATCGGACAACTGGGTGTCTGCATTGATGTCACAGATGACGGAACCTTCCGGTATATGATTGCCGGAAAGTATGACGGCGGTGCTGTACCAGATGGCATGGAACTGTATACTTTGCCAGCTTTCACATGGGCAGTTTTTCGCTGTCTCGGTCCCCTTCCGGCTGCACTGCAAACCACGAACACACGGATTTTCAAGGAATGGCTGCCGGGTAACCCACGCTATGAGCTTGCCGATGGTTACAGCGTGGAATGGTACAGTGACAAACCCATTGATATGCAATCCCCTGACTATGAAAGTGCAATCTGGATTCCCGTACAGGAAAAGACAGCGAATTGCCGCTAACAGTCCATCCACTATTATGTGATAACAAGTTTGAAGAGAGTCTGATGCACAGCCAGTCTCTCCTCTCTAACGTATAATACAGCAAGAATAAAAACCGATGCAGTGTCATACTGCATCGGTTTTTTTGCAGGAAAGCACGGAATTTTTCACGGAAATCAATTTTCGGATTTTTTTTGGAAAACTTGTCCGAATCGTCCGGCAGATTCGCCTTGCTCTCTGCCTGTGATCGCTGTCCGCCCTTCTGTACGTGATACCAATTTACAATCTCTTTCTCCTAAATTTCACATTGTCTATCACGTTTTGTTTTTATATGGCGAACAGCGAATGTCTTCTCTTCTAGATTGCAATTTTCTCTGATTGCAACATTTGTTAAGGGGAACAGCTTGTTCCCCCTTAACAATCCCTTTCCGCCAAGCTGAGCCAGCTTGACCACAGTCGCCTGTAGCATTAGAATTTAAACCATCATTTAAAAATTGATTTCCGTGGAATTTTTACAAAAACCTTGTAATTCGCACCGATATGATGTATAATAGAGAAGTATCTGGAGAAAGTGCCGGTATGGTTACCAGCAGTTTCTCAAAATTCTAATCAAAAGGAGTCCTTCTCATGAATTATAATATTGCTTTACTGAAAGGCGATGGCATTGGCCCGGAAATCGTAGACAGTGCAGTCACTGTTCTGAAAAAAATCGGCGAAAAATATGGTCATACCTTTACCTGTACCCCTTATCTCATCGGTGGCTGTGCTATTGATGCAACTGGCATTCCATTGCCAAAAGAAACCGTTGACGGCTGTCTGGCAAGTGACAGCGTGCTGTTAGGCGCAGTCGGCGGAGCAGTCGGTCACTCCAAGTGGGACACAATGCCGCCGCATCTGCGTCCAGAAAAGGCACTGCTCGGCATTCGGGAGGCAATGGGATTGTTTACCAACCTACGTCCAGCAAAACTCTATCCGGCGCTTAAAGGGGACTGTCCGCTGAGAGAGGATATCGTTGCAAAGGGCTTTGATATCATGATGGTACGGGAACTGACCGGCGGCATTTACTTCGGCGAACGAGGCAGAAGAACCGGTAAATACGGCGAGGAAGCCTATGATACCGAATGCTACAGCCGCATGGAAATTGAACGAATTGCCAAAGTTGCCTTTGAAACCGCACAGAAGCGGAATAAAAACGTCATTTCTATTGATAAAGCAAATGTATTGGAAAGCTCTCGTCTATGGAGAGAAGTCGTACATGAAGTGGCAAAAGCGTATCCAGATGTCACCTGTACGGATATGCTGGTAGACAATGCAGCCATGCAGTTAGTCAAGAATCCAAGACAGTTTGATGTCGTTGTCACCTCCAATATGTTCGGTGATATTCTGTCCGATGAAGCCTCTCAGATTACTGGTTCTATTGGCATGCTGCCATCTGCTTCTCTGGGCAGCACAAAACGGGGACTGTATGAACCGATTCATGGCTCTGCACCGGATATTGCCGGTCAGAACAAAGCAAATCCGATCGCAACCATTCTCTCTGCTGCCATGATGCTGCGGTATTCATTCGGTCTGATGGACGAAGCAAAGGCAATCGAAGATGCGGTAGACAAGTATCTGGAAGCTGGCTACCGGACAGCAGACTTAGCAAAAGAAGGCGTTACACCGTTATCCTGCACAGAATGCACCGCAAAAATCATTGAATTGCTGTAAGCAAAAATGAATAAAAAAACACTTTTCTGTTTGCAGGATGCCTTACAGCTGCGTTCCTATCAATCGTCTGACTTGCCGAACTTAGGAAAATTATTCTATGAAACCATTCATAAGGTCAATCAAAAAGACTACACGCCGGAACAATTGCAAGCATGGGCACCCACAATCGCACCTGCGGCATGGCATGAAAGATTTCTCCATACCTTCACACAAATTGCAGTACTGAAAAATAAAATTGTAGGATTCGGCAATCTAGAGCAAACGGGATATCTGGATTGTTTGTATGTGCATCATGCCTACCAGTCTTGTGGAATTGGCACTGCAATCTGTGACAAACTCGAACAATATGCCATGCAGCAAGGTGCACAACAAATTACAGTGCATGCCTCCATTACAGCAAAGCCGTTTTTTGAACAAAGAGGATTTGTACTTCTACAGGAACAGCTTGTAAAACGAAATGATGTCTTTTTAAAAAATTATAAAATGCAGAAAAAAGGGATTCCTATTCTTTTTAAAAACTGAAGGCGAAAAAGTTTTATGAAACAACGTTTTCTCTTTCCGCTTGGAATGCATTTTTCGGAAAAGAACTGGAATTGGATGTTTCTATTGATGCGGAACACATTACGAATGCCCACCTGCATACCTTTGCCTTTCTTCAGGAAAATCAAGAAGCAATTCTAACCCTGTTGCTTTCCACTTTATTGGAACAATATGCAGAGCTTCAGGAACTATATGGATATGAACCGGAAGAAATGCAGCAAGTCATGCCGGATTTAACAGAAATACAGGCGTTTCGTGACTTGCTGTCTCCGCACTCCATTTGTATTATGAATGAACAGAAAGAAGGTCTTTGCTGTATTGGTGTGGAAGCAGAATGCACATGGGACGAAGAACATGATGTCGGATTCATGACATATGCAACACAGCATTGTACTATCGGAGCCGGCGACCATGCTTGTAACAAATACGAAGCAGAGGTATTGCTCAAACTATAATATTACAATGATATTGTAAATAAAGCAGTAGAAACCCATAATGGAAAAGAGGATGAATCTTTTATGACTTTAAAAGAAGAACTGGGGTATGGACTGGATGCACTGGTGCTATTCCGTGGCTTGCAGCAAAATCCAGTCATCCATGCACTCATGGACTTCTGTCATATCGAACGAAAAGATATGGCAAAACAAATTCAAGCATACAGTGCGATTGCAGCGGCTCTGTACGCCTCTACAGATAATTTAACCGACTATATAGAAAAGATTGTATTGGAAGAAGAAACTGTTTATGTGCAGCGAATTGGTGCAGGCGAACCTGTTTCCGAAGCGATGAAAAAATGTCTGGAAACAGAATTGCATTTGTTCCAAAAAATCGCTATGCTAACCTCTTCCCAACTACAGGCAGAAATGCCATTTTTCCCAGATCTGCCGACATGGAACAACCGAAAAATGGATTTGGAAACTGCCTATCATGACCGAGTCGCCGCCATTCATCGACACGGCTATGGACTATATGCCCAATATCATATGTTTACACTGGATAACAACGGCGAAATCATTCCCATTCGTTATCCCGATCCGATTTCCCTTGATCAGATGGTTGGTTATGAACGGGAACGAAACATTGTTGTAGACAATACCAAAGCACTGCTTGCTGGAAAATATGCTGCCAATGTATTACTTGCCGGTGATGCAGGAACTGGAAAATCGGCAACGGTCAAGGCAATTGCCAACGCTTATCGGGAGCAGGGCTTGCGGCTGATTGAGCTGACAAAAGACCAGCTGCGATTTATTCCACGCATTATGGAACACCTCTGCCGCAATCCGCTGAAGTTCATTCTGTTCATTGACGACTTGACATTCTCGGAAAATGATCCGAATTTTGGAACGTTAAAGGCAACACTGGAGGGCAGCATTGCAGCAAGAATGAAAAATACGGTCATCTATGCCACCAGTAACCGCCGCCATCTCGTCAAAGAAACCTTTGATGATGGTTCGGACAAGCACCAGAATGACACCGTACAAGAGCGAATTTCACTTTCAGAACGGTTTGGCATTACTGTTACCTATACCAGACCACAAAAATCGCTGTATCTGGACATCGTACACAGTCTGGCAGAACAGGCAGGACTGCAAATGGATGCTGCAAAATTGGATGCAGAGGCAGAACAGTTTGCACTGGGAAAGTGCGGCAGAAGTGCCCGTGCAGCCAGACAATTTATTGATACGCTGCTGACAAAAGAACCAGCAACTATGGAAGGAGCAAAAATCGCATCATGCTAACACTGGATAAAATTTATAAAGCAAGTCATGTTCTGCGGAGTGTAATTCGCAAAACCGATTTAATTCATGCACCGCTGGTCAATCCAGACAGTGAAGTTTATCTGAAAACAGAAAATCTGCAAATCACCGGTTCTTTTAAGGTGCGTGGTGCTTACTACATGATGTCACAGTTGACGGAGGAAGAAAAAGCCAGAGGGGTCATCGCTTGCTCTGCTGGCAACCATGCACAGGGTGTTGCTCTGGCAGCTGCCAAAAATCACATGAATGCTTTAATCTGTCTGCCGGACGGTGCACCAATTTCTAAGGTACAGGCAACCAAAAGCTACGGTGCAGAGGTTTGCATGGTCAATGGTGTTTATGATGATGCCTATCAGAAAGCACTGGAACTCAAAGAGGAAAAAAACTATACCTTTGTGCATCCATTCGACAATGAAGATGTGATTGCCGGTCAGGGTACCATTGGTCTGGAAATTCTGGATCAGATGCCAGATGTGGAAGCAGTCATCGTCCCCATCGGCGGCGGCGGTTTAATTTCTGGTGTTGCATTTGCCATTAAGAACCTGAACCCGAATATCAAGGTTTACGGCGTACAAGCAAGCGGTGCACCCAGTATGCGGAACTCCATTCGGGATGGCAAAATTGAATGCCTGCATACGGTATCCACCATTGCAGACGGCATTGCTGTGAAAGAGCCGGGCGAACACACCTTCCAATATGTACAGCAGTATGTGGATGAAATCGTAACGGTAACCGATGATGAAATTTCTGCTGCCATTCTGGCACTGATTGAACGTCAAAAGTTGATTGCAGAGGGAGCCGGTGCAGCTTCTGTGGCAGCGGCTATGTTCAATAAAGTCCCGATTCAAGGCAAAAAGACAGTTTGTCTGGTATCCGGCGGCAACATTGATGTTACAATCCTATCTCGTGTCATCAAGCGTGGTCTGCTCATGTCCGGCAGAACCTGCACGCTGAATATTGAGCTGCTGGATAAGCCGGGGCAGCTCAAACTAGTTTCAGAGATCATTGCCGATCTGGGCGGAAATGTCATCTCCATTCACCATGAACGTGCCAACGAAGGCAGCGATGTCAACGGCTGCTTCCTGCGGATTACACTGGAATCGAGAGATTATGCACACATTGAAGAAATTCGGGATGCTCTCACAAAGGCTGGATTGAAACTGGCAGACTAATGTCTCTCCATTTTCAATCCAAACAAAACAGAAAGGAAGTCTTTTTATGGAAACCATTTATACCAAACAGGCACCGGATGCCATTGGTCCCTATTCTCAAGCAGTAAAGGTTGGGAATACGCTATATTCTTCTGGTCAGATTGCCATCAATCCAGCAACTGGCACGGTAGAAACAACTGACATCGAAGGACAGTCCCGTCAGGTTATGCAGAATCTGGCAGAAGTGCTCAAAGCGGCTGGTGCAAGTTTTGACAACGTAGTCAAGACCACTTGCTTTTTAAAGGATGTAGCAAAAGATTTTGCAGCATTTAACGCTGTTTATGCAGAGGCAATGGGCGACAACAAACCGGCAAGAAGCTGTGTCGGCGTGGCCGACCTGCCGAAGGGCGTGCTGGTGGAAGTAGAAGTGATTGCGGTCATCTAAACTACACTGCGTATTACTTGGTAGAAGCAAATTGATTCAAAAAATAATTCATAAAAATAAAGGCAAAATACTTCCGTACAAAATAACAGAAGTATTTTGTCTTTACAATTACACAAGGGAACAACTTACTATGAAACAAATAAAAAAATCCATATATGAAATCATAAAAGAAAATCTGGTCGACGGAACGTTGCCAAAGACATTTTCTTTGCCATCAGATCAGTCTGAACATGAGCTTTGTTTTGCTGATGGAGCAATGGACGGAATCGCAATTTATCATATGATGGGACACTCTGAAGTGTCAGCAGAATCCATGTCCAAACTGGAAACACTCCTGCATAACATTTCTGACGGAAACTTTGCTCTTGGGTTGGAGATTCTTTGCAAATTTGCAAAAGAGAGTTCTGCCTTAAATACAATTAATGAATTGGAAGGCTTTATTTATGATAACACTGACTGGATCAATCCCAATCACCTTCATCAATTTGCAATAGACTGCATGATGGGCAATGATAGAGAACTAATTAAGTTCGGCATGGAAATAATAGAAGTCTTTACAGAACCAGATGAAAAGATAAAAGAAATCATCCGAACACTCGGACTAAGCGATGAGTTTACGATTTTTGCAATCTTTAACATGCAACATTGGAGCAATGCCAATTCGGAAATTTTTCATTTAGCAAAAAATGTACATGGCTGGGGAAGAATCCATGCAGTAAAATATCTTGAACCAACAAGCAAAGAAATCAAGGACTGGCTGCTGAAAGAAGGCATCAAAAATAATGTTATGGATTCGTATTCCGCATTGGAAGTTTATAAAAAAGCAAATATCAGAGAACTTCTTAATAGAGAGCTTACAGATGAGGAATTCCATTCTATTACATCCATTATAAGTGCCTTGTTATCTGAAGGACCTGTTCAAGGCATTAGTGCGGTCGAAGATGCAGATGCAATGCTACTTGATTTTTTGAACCAAGCAAAACAGCATGAGTTGTATCTTGATCTATGTAATACTATTTATCATATTTTATATAACGAATATTCTGATTCAGTGATTACATTATGTAAAAACATCTTACATTCTGATAAAGCTGAAAAAGTGATTATTGATTCGTTGCATAAAGGACAGGGAGTTGATTTGGCAAAATATCTGAACATGGATTATGCGGAACCACTATACCAACATATGATAGAAAACTTTGAGAATGGTTGGCATAATTGCAGGTATCTTCTTAAAAATAGTGATTATAGAGAAAAAGTTCTGAATTTATTCAAAACGAAACTACCGATGGAGGAAATGGTTTCCGATCCAAAAGATAATAGAGGATTAGGAAAAGGATATGAAAATTACACAAAACTATTATATGTGATTCAGGAATTGAAACCATATCCTCTGTGCGGAATTGACTTTGTCATGCTTGGATTAAAATCCCCCGTGATAAACAATCGTAACATGGCACTGCAAGTTCTCAATTCATGGTGCAAGATAAAAGAATGCTCCCTAAAGGAATTATCAGATAAACTCTATCATTGTGTTTCTGATTTAAAAGATAAGGAAGTCAGCGAAAGTGTTCAGAAACGTATAGCCGAATATGAATTTTAATTTTCCTACTGCTGTTTATGCAAAAAACAACAAACCAATAAGAAGTTTTGTATGACAGAACTATTAAAAGCGTGCTGATAGAAATGATTGCTGTAGTAGAATAATGGCATACAGAATTTTATAATATCATTGATAATACAAAACCGGATTGTTCTTTCAAGTGTTTCAAAACAATCCGGTTTTATTTTTATATTTTCTTTGATATAATTGATTCAATTTCCGAATCACATGATCTCCGTTAAAGTCATTTCCCTCCGTTTTAAAATTATATTGTGATGCTAAAATTTGCAAACTTTCTCTTTTTCTTTCTTGCGATGCCAACATGGAAAATAAATGCTCTCCAGCGGTAAAGCCACAGGCAATCATCTCTGCAATCACGGTTGTTTCCAAACGGAAACTATCCCTCCACTTACATTCTTTTTGTGGATTCAGAAAAAAGAGTGGACAGGAAAATTGCTGAATCCACTCTGGCGACCGATAATGATCAAATTGTACCACAACAACACAATCAAATTCATATTCTTTCAATGGTAGAAACGGTGTATTATCCATTACGGCACCATCATAATAGGAAACATGATTAATGATATGAGCTGGCATAACCGGAAACATTGTAATGCTTGCTTTCAAAAATTCTTTTCTTTTTTCATATTCTAATTCATTCAGCAAAATATAACATGGCTGAAAGGTACTCGGCGAGGCACAGACTGTATAAAGGGGAGCGGAAAGAAAATCTGTTTCTTTACAGATTTTGTCAATATAATCGTAAATCCTCCCGTTTTTAATCAATGTTCGATAGGATTTCCCCATTGTTTCCGCATAAACACTCTTCCAAATTTGTTCCGCATCGGATATTTTACCGCATAGCCACGCATAAGCATTCAGCGTTCCGATTGAAGCTGCAGAAACCGCTGCAATCTGTAACTTTGCCTGTTTTTGAAGGGCTTTTATAACGCCAATTTCATAAGACCCTTTTGCCATACCACCAGAAAAAACAATCCCCACTTGTAATGATTGATTATTCTGCACCGTTTCCCGACTCCTTTACTGCCCATACCATTGCAACAACCCATCCAACAAAAGTCCATCCAAGAAAAAGATTCAAGCAAAAAATCGCACCTTTATTGATTCTTCCTCTCATATAGGCAATCTCAGTCGGAAGAAAGTAAAGTACAATTCCGACTACTACAAAAATCAAAATTATTATAAT
>JAUNJC010000105.1 GCA_030523195.1 Oscillospiraceae bacterium | reverse complement strand
CCTTATGTAAAGAAAGATATTATGCAAAGAAGCAGGGCAAAACCACTTGGTTTTCAAGGGGCTGCCCTGCTTCATCTTTACATAAAAATCACTTACCAAGAGCTTTCAGCCATTCCAGGGTATCGGTATTTGTTACCCAAGACGGGGTTGCCGGGGGCATAACTAAAGAGTGCTTTTCCAAAGCACGACGCTGGGTTTCAATACTCGCTTTGGCATAGACCTCCGTAGTGGAAATGTCCTCATGCCCAAGCAAATCCTTTATGTAAAAGATGTTAATACCAGCTTCAAGTAAGTGCATGGCTTTTGTGTGCCTTAAAATGTGGGGTGAAACATGGGTGTCCAGTTCAGCCATCTGCACATACTTGTCCAAAATATATGTCGCTCCTGCACGGGTAAGCGGATTTCCTTGCCTGTTGACAAATAGTGTCCTGTCCAACTTTTCCGGCAATGACAGCTTGTTTTCTGTCAGGTATTGCTGTAAATGGAGTGCAGTATTGGGCAATATCGGAACCTCACGCAGTTTTCTTCCCTTGCCATAAAGAATTACTTTCGCAGGATTGCTCAAATGCACATCACGAACTTTTAGAGCCAGTATCTCGGAAACTCTTGCGCCGGTATCATACAGCAAACTTAGAAAGCACAGATCCCGCCTGCCTATACTGGAGGACTGATCCGGTTGCCTCAGTAAATTTGCCATTTCCGCTGTTGTCAGATAGCACACAGCCGCGTGTTCTTTCTTGGCATACGGAATATTTACAACCTTCTGGCAGAGCAGCATATTCTCCGGAGCCTCTACTGAAACATATTTGAAAAAGGATCTCAATGCGGCTAATCGCTGGTTTCTGGTAGATATGCCACAGCCCCTGTCGTGTTCAAGCCATGACAGATATTCCCGGACTAACTTCGGAGAAAAATCTCGTATTCGAACTCTTTCAATGTTCATCGCTTTCTCGTCCCTAAGAAATGTAAGAAGCAAGCGGAATGTATCGCAATACGATGTAATGGTGTTTTGGGAAACATTTCTTTGCAACGGCAGGTATGAGCAGAGATAAGAAGTCATCAATCGTGTAAAATCAGTAGGTTTCTTCATCGTATACCTCCGTTCCTGGGACAACATCCCCCAATGTGTTCTGGATGGTCTCAGTTACATACGGAAACATATCCGCTGTAAATTGCAAGTAGTTTTGCGTTGCATAAATGTTTTTGTGGCCGAGATATTGGCTAAGCAGCGGCATAACTGCCATAATGTCATCTTTGTTGTATATCATCTTACGAAGCGACTTGACTGCGAATGAATGTCTGAAATCATGAATCCGGGGGCCTTTCCCAGTTCCACCATGAGAGATGCCCGCACTCCATAGAATCCTGCGGAATGTAATATATACCTGGTTCTCTGAGTAAGGTGCATAATTGCGGGACGGAAACAAATACTCACAGTTCGGAAAGAGCATGGACATTTCCTCCCGGTATTCAGATAGTTGTTTGGCTATACCCTCTGCCAGTGGGATTTCGCGGTCTTTATCAAATTTTGCCCCAATGACAGATATCATCACCGGATTACTGTTCCAATCAATATCTGTCCATTTTAGACGCAGAGCTTCACCAAGCCGCAAGCCTGTACAGATCAGCAGAGAGAACAGCATATAAAAGACTGTTTTTCGCTGTATGCTTCCGGGCATATTTTTAGTGCATTCCAGAAAACGGGATAACTCCTCGTTCGTAAAAATGTACGGACGGTAAGATACATCCCGACGAAGCCGCTGGGATGCAAGAGGGATATATGCCTGACCACCCATGCGGGCAATATACTTACAGAATTGAGTGAGAGTATTAACCCGGTTTTCGCAGGTCTTTTCTCTTTCATAGGATCGACGATTCGTCCATCTTTCAAATAATTCTTTGGATATTTCCAGCCCTTCATATCCAGAGCTACACACATATTCATCGAACAGTCGTAATGTAGCGGCCTCGGCTTTGTACTTGCAGCCCAGCCCCCGTTTTTCAAGGATAAAGCCACGGAGACCATCAGCAAATTGACTGTTGAAATTCAGATCAGAGGTCATTGGCTGTTACCTCCGCTAATTCCAAAGCACATTTGAATAGACCGTCTACATCAATATGAGTATATGCGTTTGTTGACCCAATGCTGGCATGCCCCAGGATTGTTGATACCGTATTGTACGATTCTCCCTGCCGGATAAGTTCGCTCGCCAGACTGTGCCGCAAAATGTGCAGTCCTCTCGACGAATTGGCTTTTAGCTTTATACCGGAGTTTTCCAGTACGGTTTTCATAACCATATAAAAGGATGTTGCCTGTTCAAAGGGCGGACGATGCTTCACGAAAATATATTTGCTGTCAGTCTGCGGACGTCCATTCCTTAGATAGTCTATAATTGCTTCGCCCACCACGGGAAGCAGCGGCAGAACTAAAAACTTGTTTGTTTTCTTCTGAAAGAAAGAAATCGTGCTTTTCTCCCAGTCAATGTTATCAAATTTCAGATTTACAATATCACTATCTCTCATACCAAGGCATGCAGCCATCATAATAATCGCATAATTGCGCTTGCCAATAGGATTTCCACGGTCAATAGAATCCAGAAGTATATTTACCTGCTCAGTAGACAACATATGTGGAATTCGTTCACCTGTACCACAACACAACTTTGGAACAGTAACAGAAAAATCCTGTTTTGTGTTTCCTGTTTCATACAGGAAATGCAGGAAATATCTAAGCCCCCGCAAATACACTTCTACCGTTGCCTTTGCGTACCCGGCCAAACCCATCACATATTCAGAGATAATCTTCGCAGAAATATCTTCCCAGACAACTCCCTTATTCACGATAACGATCCGCATGAAGCGATCCGCGGCAGCAATCCTGCTGCGCTGGGTTGCGTGAGTTTTGAAGACCTCCTCGCAGTACCGGATGTAGACATCCCGGATTTCTTTGACTGGTTCAGACCAATTGTCCCTGTTGCGGGTTAGTGCTTCCGGAATTGTGCCAGTTTCTTGAAATGAGGTAAGCATCCGAACTGCCCGAATATAATCACGCTCATTGGGTGTAAGTTTTCTGTACAAGCATTCCGGGTAGCCGATTCGCTCGTGGAGATATTCCAATCCGTATACAGGTTGGAATGAGGTCTCACTCCTGCTGCCAAGAAACTGTGATAAGTCTTTCCAGATGCTGTTTACCATTTGAATGGTTCGCAATCCATAGCCCAGAGATTCCAGATTTTCTCTTGTTGCCGTGGACAGCTCGTTCAGATTCATATTTTTTGTGTCGATCATGTTGACCACCTCCATAATAATCATACTGCTTGGAGGTCAATATGAGCGCTTTTTATGTAAAGAAAATATGAGGGAAACCCTTGTATCCCAAGGAATTTCCCTCACAACTTTTCATAACACTTTTCTATACATAAGGAGTGCCCGCCTATTAAACAGAGCACGGCATCAAGCTTCAACTGAGGCTTGGTGCCGTGCATTTTTTGTTTTTGTCTTCTATTTTGCTAATCCTTTTACGATCTCAGCAATACTTTCAAGTTGCTTGTCATTAAGTTTTTTCAAATCCTCAATCAGAGATTGAAGTTTCTCCGGGTTCTTTGAATCCAAGTCAAAGAACTCAGCCGGAGTAATGTTGAGGTATTCGCATATATAGAAGAAAATGGCCATCGAAGGCAACGCCTTGCCGCTCTCGATGTTGTTGATATAGGCATGATTCTGCCCGATTGAGAGACTCATATCACGAGCAGAGACACCCTTTTTGTTTCGTAGCTGCGCTAACCGCAGTGGGAATTCGTCTTCGTACATATAATCACCGCCTTTTGTAATATTCTATCCGATAGAGGTTTGAAAGACGGCGGAATTAATATGCCAATTACATTGAAATATAAGAATGCATATGATATAATCGCAATGAAAGCGGAAATATTCCTATGATAAGCGTGGTGGCTGGAAATGACTGAACTTATTGAGAAGACCGTCTGCTTTACAGGACACCGAGAAATACCTTTCCTTCGTCTTTTCACTGTGAAACAAAAACTGAAGAAGACGGTTGAGGTTTTGATTAATCAAGGTTACTGCTACTTTGGCGCAGGTGGAGCCTTAGGATTTGATACGCTGGCGGCACGGATAGTTCTCGATCTACGAAAAACACACTCTCAGGTGAAGCTGATCCTTGTTTTGCCATGTAAGTCTCAAGCTGACAGATGGTCATATAGCGACAAAGAAGTGTATGAGTCTATAAAAGAACAGGCTGATAAGGTAGTATATACTTCCGAGGAATACACGAAGGGCTGTATGTTCAAGCGAAATCGCTATCTGGTAGATAAAAGCAGCGTTTGTGTCTGTTACTTAGACAAAGACACTGGCGGAACAGCGTATACAGTCAATTATGCCTATAAAAAAGGAGTCAAAATAATAAATCTAGCAAAAAAAGTGGGAGCATATCATAGCTCCCACTCGCAAGTCCTGTTTCGTAGAGTAAACCACTCTACGAATCTTTATGATATTATACGCAAAGACAAATTATTTGTCAATATGACAAGAGAAAAAAGTCGAAATTTGTTTTAAGTAAATCATCTGCTGGTTTATTATACCTGCATATTATTAGGGGGTGCTTTTTTTGCCAAAACAAGAAAAAGACAATTGTCTACACAAAGATGGTTGCTGGGTAGACCAATATATAAAGGAAAAGAATGAGGAAAAAGTTGAAGATGGTTATGTATATGAAATGACTTATGAGGAAACAAAACGGAGACTCGATTCAGCTACTGTTTCTCATTTAATTATGAGCTCAGGGGACCAACTTGTTTTTGATATAATATCTGAAGACTGGCTAAATGCACAGAAGCCTGGACTGAAAGTATCAAGCTACTCGAAGTATTCAAATTTGCTTCACTCGTATCTTTTGCCTGCTTTTGGAGAATACCATATAGAGTCTATTTCTCGCAGTGAAGTGTTGCAATTTAGCAGAGACTTATTGACAACTGGCGGAGTAAAAAAAACAGGATTGTCTCCTAAAACCGTTAATAGCGTTTTATCTATCTTGAAAAACATCCTAAAGTATGCTGGCAGAGAGCGAGGATGCCATGTGGCATCCATTGAAGGCATTTCTATTAGGCAACAACAAAAGCCTATGAGAATCTTGAGTCGCAATGAACAAGCAATCCTTAGCAAACACCTTTATAGTAATTTAACCCCTTGCCATCTTGGAATACTACTCTGCCTCTATACTGGTATGCGTATTGGTGAGGTGTGTGCCCTTAAATGGGAAGATATCATTCTTGAAGAGCAGTGTCTATATGTCCATCAGTCAATGCAAAGAGTTCAGAATAAGAAAGAAAAGGATAGTAAGACAAAGGTGATTATTCAAACTCCAAAGAGTGATTGCTCAATACGCAAAATACCGGTTCCAAATGAAATGCTTCAACTGCTGGTTCTTTCCAAAAAGCAGAACGAAGCATTCTTGCTAACCGGATTGGTTAACAGTTATATTGAGCCTCGATGTCTTGAGAATCATCTTGATGCGGTCACTAAAGCATGTGGAATATCAAAAATTAACTTTCATGCGTTAAGGCACACCTTTGCGACTCGCTGCGTAGAGCTTGGATTTGACATTAAAAGTCTAAGCGAAATTCTTGGACATGCTAGTGTTGACATCACTTTAAACCGATATGTCCACCCTTCAATGGAACTCAAGCAGAAAAACATGAACCGTTTGTCAGCGCTCATAACATCAAAATAAACAGCAATTATTTACAATCAACAGTCAAAATACCATGTTGTAAAAGAAGAATCGCCCTGTTTCGTAGAGTGGTTTACTCTACGAAAACAAACAACGCTACGATAGAAATTGTAATTGTGCATACGGTTAATTCGTTAAAAACTATTTTAGATACTTGTAAAAGTCTCTATTTTGAAACATCGTTGTAGATGTCCTCCAGGGACATTTGCACACATTTATTTCGCATGATTTTTTCCTGTTTTTTGCTCTTTTTGTTGTTTGGTCACTTCAATTATAGCAAAAAAACGGAGAAATAATCAGTAGTAAATACCTTAAAAAATCCAGTGTTTTCAATGGTTTTTTGAGTTTTACAAGAGACTATAAAAACTATTTTGAAAGGAGACTGAAAGACCTGCTAACAAAAGTCAAGTAGAAATAACAGAAAATTTGCAGTGCAAACTGGGTGCACCAATCTAAGCCGCTTCGCGTCTCTTTTTTGAAACGGCGGCCAGCCAGTAAAGTATATACAGGATTACGTTGCTTCCAAAGCGTCGAGGTAGGCTTTCACTGTGGCGTAATAGATGCGCAGGAACTTATTTGCAGAAGCCATCATGTAGACCCTGTAGGGCTTGCCCTCAGCCCGCTTTTTGTCCATGAACTGGTACACTGGTTCATCCGCGGGGGCGTTCTGGAGGTACACACCCATAATCAGGAACAGCGTCCTACGAAGTGCAGAAGACCCAACTTTACTCATAGCCTTGTGGTTGCCGGCAATCTGCCCGGAATCATTTGGCGGAGCGTCAATACCAGCAAAGGCAACCAGGGCTTTCTTCGAATGGAATCGCCGCACATCGCCAATCTCAGCCATGAGTTGGGGTCCCAGAGTTGGCCCGGTGCCATACATCTTCTGCACAACCGGGTATTCCGGCAGGGACTCAGCCAAACGCAGCATCTCCTTCTTGAGTTCCGCCAGAGCGGCAGCAGTGGCTTTCATCTGTGAGACGGCTTGTGTAATCAGAAGATGTGTCGTTTCCGTTTTCGGCATCACCCCAACAGCTCCGCAGGCAGCGGTATAGATTTCCAGCGCCTTGGCTTCACGGAAGTAGTAGCCGTGCTTGAGACACCATTTCTGGTATTTCTTTTCAAATGCCTTCTGAGACAGCTCGCTGACGCATTCTTGATGCCAAAACGTTTCAACAAAATCCACCCATTTCTCGCTGCCGTCGGCTCTTACAGGGCTGGAAAACAGGCGATTTACGCCTGGAAACACGGTATCCAGCAGAGAAATCAAGTTGTTTCTAAGCATGGTCTGAACCTTGGAATACTGCTGATACTGCCGATAGCAGGTTTTTAACTGCATCCGAATTTCCTCCTCTGGAGAAAACTCCGGAAGATTCAGCCAGCGGTCAAGACCATAGTTTGCCAGCTTAATGGCATCCTTTTTATCGGTTTTGGCGCGGCGCAATGAGTTGTTCCCGTAGTCATGCACCAGCATCGCGTTGACTACAGAAACATAGATCCCCGCTTCGTGGAGCACCATTGCAATGGGTAAATGGTAGTTGCCTGTGGCCTCCATGACCACGCGGGTCTCACCATCCAGGCTTTTCAGCCGCTTTGCCAGCGCGCTGAGTTCACTGGACGTGTGAGTCACTTCAAAAGGCGAGCAGACCACCTCTCCAAAGGGGCGCATGACCGCTATCATGCTCTTTCCTTTCGAGACATCAATGCCGACAGAGTTCATTCACATTCCTCCAATACAAATGATCCGCAACCGGAATCCATCCTTTTCTCATTGCCGATTCAATCTATTGGGTGACACGAACTCTATGGCTCAACCTG
>JAUNJC010000104.1 GCA_030523195.1 Oscillospiraceae bacterium | reverse complement strand
ACGACAACCGTAAATGTAAACGGTGCGTATGATACCAACGGCAAGGGCAGCAGTACTTATTCTGTTGTCAATACTAGTAACAATAGTAGTAACAACAGTACGACTGCGACACCAACACAGACTGCGGATTTCAGCGTCGGTGCAATTGTGGTAGGGGCAGCGGCTGCGATTTCTCTGGCAGGGGCAGCGTTTACCATCACAAGAAGAAAGAAGAAATAAGCAGTTCCGTGTATATTTCAGCAGCTTGTCTGGAGCGTTTCCCGAATAATGATACTTCTTGTCGTTGAAAACAGGAGAAATGAAGAGACTTTGGAATAATACAATGGGAAATGCAAAATGTTGAACAAAAATTGGTTTTTAATTTGTGCAAATTGTGCATTTACAGGAAATAAAAAATATGTTATAATTGTTTTAAAGCAGATAGAGAGAAAAAAGGGAGGAGAAATCTCGTGACTCGTAAGATAAAAGGCGTTCTGGCTGCTGTGTTGGCAACCGCTTCTTTGACAGTTGGAACCGTTTCCTTAACAGCAGTAACACCGGTTGCTGCCATTGAAGGAATTACAGCAACCTTAACCGGTTCGCTGGATAACAGTAATTATGTTTATTATGGTGTAGGCAAAACCAATAAAAATATTGAAAGTACTACGGCAACGGTGGACAGTGATGGTGATTATGTGATCACTTGGACTGTTTCTGGCAGTGCATCCAGTGTGGATTATATGTATTTGGATTTCAGTTTTCCGACGCCTATTAATACACAGCCAATTAAGGATACTTTTCCGAATTTGAATATTAATGTGACAGAGGTAAAAGTTGGTTCTACTGTTGTACCATATACAATGGGAAGCAATGCTGTGAACTATGATTATTTGAATGGCGGTTTGGATTCTGTTCGGGTTACCCTTTGTGATCCAACCACAAGCGGGACAGGATATTTGGATAAGACGACTGCGGTTGCACAGACCTTGTCCATTTCTTTTTCCGTAACAGGATTGAATGATGATGCAGCAACAACGACAACGGCTGCAACAACGACAGCTGTTTCAGAAACAGCAACGATAGCAACAACGATGCCGGTTACACAGCAGGCACCGTCTACTGTTACAACAACTGCGGTTGCAACGCCTACACAAACTGCTGATTTGAGTGTTGGTGCAATTGCAGTGGGTGCAGTTGCCGCTGTTTCGTTGGCAGGAGCTGCCTTTACGATTACCAGAAGAAAGAAAAAGTAAGAATTTTTGATACATAAAAGCTGTAAAAGATTGAGGGAGAGAAAGCGTTTCTTGCAGATCGTGTGAGGAACGCTTTCTCTTTTTAGGACAAATAAACAAAAAAATCCCTGTCAGCCGAAGCGGACAGGGATTTTGATTTCCTATGCAAAATAGAGATGTTATTCGTCTTCTTGATCCATTTTTTCAGAAGCTTCCGGTTCTACTTTGTCTGCTGCCATAGATGCACAATCGCTTAGGTCATCTTCATCATTGGTACAAGCATCTGCATCGCAGCAGCAAGTAGTTTCGCAGTACGGTTCTTCTGTACCGTCACAGTCACAGTCTTCGCCGCCGATGCAATCTTCTGTGCCAGCCAATTCGCAGCCGCAATGCTGTTTCTTACGCAGTTTGGTAACGAATAGAATTGTGCCGAGTACAACGGTTGCTGTTGCAATGATAATAGATATAATGGTACGTGTTTTCATAAGCTCCTCTTTTCTCCGCAGAATGTAAGGTTTGAAATGCGTCTTGTTTTCAAATTGTTTAACAGGGTCACTTCTGCGGCAGTGATCCAGTTATACTGTTATTATACCATGTTGCTGAAAAAAATACAAGCCTTTTACAAATTCTTTTCTTTTTTTAGGCGATACACTTTTGCGATTTTTGTTGTGTATTCTGCATTTGGTTTTATTTGGACGATGATTACAGATTGCCGGTCACATGCATTAAAATGGAAAGTGCTGCCTGTGGTGCTGTTTCGCAGCGTAAAATTCGTTCTCCAAGCCAAACGGGAATCATACCAGCATCTTTTGCGATCTCCACTTCTTTGGGATCGAAACCGCCCTCACTGCCAATCCAAAGGGCAATTTCTTTTGCATTATGCCATTCGATTTCGGAAAACCGCACACCGCCGCCCTCATATAAAAAAATACCATGGTCTGCGGTTTTGGCTGTTTCCATTGCTTCTGAAAAGCTGTATAGTGGTGTAACTTCTGGAATGTTGCCACGGCCAGACTGTTTGGCGGCAGATTCTGCAATTTTTTGCAGCCGTGGGCGTTTTTTTTCAAATGCTTCCTTTGTTGGACGTGCCACGCAGCGTGCCGTCAGTACAGGGGTAATTCGGCTGACTCCCAGTTCAATGGACTTTTGAATGATCTCTTCCAGCTTTCCCGACTTTGGAACTGCCTGATAGAGTGTGACAAATACATTCGGTTCTGCTGCACAAAGCCGGCTGGATTGGGCTTCTAAAAAGACAGTATCTTTTGTAATTTGTTTGATGATGCAGTCATAATCCGTATTGTTGGCACAGACTGTGAGATGTTCTCCTGCTCGCATTCGCAGGGCGTAGCCGATGTGATGGGCATCTGCACCGGTGATACGGATATCATTTTCATCAATGGATTCTAAGAAAAAGCGAGGCATATAGTTCCATTCCTTTCGTTGATATTGGTGCTTAGAACGCACATGAAAAATATTGTTTTAAGCGTCTTGCACATACGCTCCCTTTCGTTTGCTCCGTGCATATCGACAAATCGGAAATGCCAAAAATTTTTGTTTTATACGATGTTTCTGTGACATTTCGTCTCTATAATTGTAGTGGTTTATGTAGGGTGGATTACACTTACGCCTATTAGCATACAGCAGGAAACAATTTCTCACCGGACTTTTAGAAAAAGAATAACAGGTTTTCGCATAAATTTCATCAATAAGGAAGAAAATAGAATTGCAAAAGCGTACAATCCTGTTTTAATTTGCCGAAACCCACAAATTGATTTTGTAAAAAATGCACAAAATTTGTAGGATGCGTTGACGTTTTGAAAAAAATGTGATATGCTAAAACCGTATGATTTTTTTCGATGGCATTGAAAATAAATTTGGAAAAGGAGGCGTTTTTTTATGCGAAATCGAATCAGTTTGTGGTTGGCACGGTTGATGGCAATTGTGATGGTTTTCTGCTGTTTGACCGCTTGCGGTGAAAAGCAGGAACAAGCAGAAGAAAGTGTTGCCATGGAGGATTTGCCATTTGGAGCCACTTTGCAGCTGCTGGATACCGTGGCCGTTCCGATAGAATATGATTCTCGTTATTTTACGCAGGAAGAGATGACAGCACTTTCTAATTACTTCTATGCGATTCAGACCGAGGATGCTGCACTTTATGGAGAAGTCACATTGGATTTCTACACAGACTATGTGACACAGCAGATGTTTCAGGGGCTGGTCGGCGTAGATGGTTTGCTGACTAAAATTAAATTCAGCTATACGCCGCAGACAGGAGAAACCAGTACAGAACAAGAGACGGCAACTGATGCGGATGTTACGTTTACGAAAATCATCATTGCAGAGTGCGAACGTTCTACGGATAATGTACACAGCAATTTGGATAACCTTTATCCGATGCTGGATGAACTCAGTGGGGAAGAAGACTACTGTACAGAGCATATTTCAGATGCTAAGTTTTTGAATTTGAGCTTATCTTTAGCGAGTGGGGATGCCACTACGACGCTTTCGGATCAGTATGTGTTTCTTCTGTGCGTGGATGGGCAGTATGTAATTTGTGCATAAGGGATACTTCTTCTGTTGCTTTGGCTGCTTCTGCTGCTTTTTTCTCCTCTTGCAGTTGTTTCATTTTATCTGCCACTTTTTGATTGGCACGCTGCCAGAGCAGAAATAATACGACCAGTACAATGAGATACAAAATGGTGACGATCACCAGCAGAATATTCCGTAAAGCATGGGGATTGTCGGCGGAAAAAGCAAGTGCAAATGCTTCCATGTCAGATCACTCCTTGTTGTACCGTATGGCGGTTGGCTTGTATTTATAGTATAGGACACCTTGTTTGTTTTGTCAAGCGGTGGCAGTGCAGTAAAAGAAACAGAATCATAAACAAAATTGCTGAAAGATGAGATTGTAGGTATGGTTTCTTCTCCAGCAGACAGTATATTTGCGGATTTGCTGGACGGAAAAAAGAGAACTATTATTATCTTGCACAAATACACAATTTGTGTTATAATAGATATCATTGCATGTCAAACGTGTCCAGTTTGACAAAGAAAAAAATTTTTAGGAGGATCTTCATGACAAACGCATCCACACGTAAATCGTCAGCGGCTGCTAGATCACCGCTGACCCTCGCCGGTGTCGGGCATGGGCTGCAAGGCTGGCTCATTCGCAACAAGTTTTATTTGATTGCTTTTTTGATTCCAGCTGCATTGACCTACCTTGCCTATGCCCTCTTTGGTATTTCCCCATTCGGCGAAGAATCTGTTCTCTGTCTTGATCTGAACGGACAGTATGTCTACTATTTTGAATCGCTGCGAGACGCCTTTTGGGGAGATGGCAGTATCTTCTACAATTGGTCTCGGAACCTTTCTGGCAACTTTATGGGAATTATCGGCTATTATCTTGCCAGTCCGTTTACTCTGATCGTGATGCTGCTGCCGGAAAAATGGCTGCTTGCCAGCTTGCTGATTATGCAGCTTTGTAAGATTGGTGCAGCTTCTGTTACATTTAGTTATTTCCTGCAAAAACGAAGAGAAGTCAGCGGTTTGCATTCTCTGTTGTTTTCTACGCTGTATGGTATGATGGCATATGCTGTCATTCAGCTGATTGACCCCATGTGGCTGGATGGTCTGGTATTTCTGCCGCTGATTATTGCAGGGCTGGAAGTACTGGTAGATGACGGTCGAAAGATCAACTATGCGATTCCGTTGGCATTTATGTTTGTGGCACATTTCTATATTGGTTTTATGATTGCCATTTTCATTGTCATTTATTTTATTTTCTATCTCTTCTTTGGAACAGATTTAAAGGGCAGAAAGGCATATGACTATTTCCAGACCATTGGGAGAATGTGCTATACGACCATTGTTGGTCTGCTCTGCTCTGCCATTATGCTGCTGCCAATGGTTTATACTTTGCAGCAAGGTAAAATGGAATTTACAGAAAGCGTCTGGACACAGCTGAGCAATATTTTCAATGGCGATGGCGACAAATGGCAGCAGTTGAAAGAACTGTTTACCGCACAATTTGAGTTGATTGATCTGATTCCGCAGCTGCTGCCGGCACAGTATGACTCTGTCAATGTACAGGGCAGTCCGGAAATTTACTGCGGTTTGCTGACAGTGATATTGCTGCCGCTGTTCTATATTAGCAATCAGATTAATCTGAAGAAAAAAATTGGTTATACATTTGTTCTTGTTTGCATGGTTGTCAGCATGTACTTCAAGCCAATTGATATGATGTGGCACGGCGGACAATCTCCGAACTGGCTGCCGTACCGGTATTCTTTCCTAGTTTCCTTTGTTCTGCTTTCTATGGCAGCAATGGCATTTACCAAGCTGAAATCCATTAAGCCAGGCGTACTGGGTGCGGTTTTCTTTGGTTGGATGGTGCTGCTGCTTGTCATTTCCAAGTTGGGCTATGAACATATTGATACCATTAAGAGCATCTGGGTTTCGATTATCCTGATTGGCATCTATCTGGTATGCCTGTATTTTATGAAGGGCGGTACAAAGGACGATCTCAAGCGGATGAGCAATGTGGCTGTGAGCATCGTTATGCTGTTCTTTATTGGCAGTGAAGTGACATACAATGCTGTGGATTCGATGAAAAAGATAGATAAAGAAGTGGCATATTCTACAAAGAAATCTTGGGATAATTTTATTGAGAATGGTCGTGCTGCAACTGATCAGCTGGAGGAATATGACGATGGGCTGTATCGTGCAGAAAAGACTTTCTTCCGTTGCGTCAATGATAATGGTGCGTTTGGACTGCGTGGAATTTCTCACTCTAGTTCTGTTATGAATACGGATATTATCAACTTTATTGAAACAATGGGCTATTGTATGCACAGCTACTATACACGCTATGATGGAAACACTGCACTGGCAGACTCCCTGCTTGGCATTAAGTATGTTCTGAATAAAGAGAGTGATACCAATAAGCGATTGAATCCAACTTATGAGCCAGTAATGCAGTATGACTACACAGATGAAAATAACACAGCGCAGACCATCAAAGTTTATGAAAACCCGAATGCACTTTCCATTGGTTACATGGTGGATCAGAATGTAAATCGGATTGATCATCTTGGCAATGACAATCCATTCAATAGCCAGAATATGCTGATGAGTGTTATCAGCGGCAATATGAACTTTGATGAAGCAGGCAATATTGCAAGCAGTAAAAATTATTATTCACCAGTGGAATTGGACGGCGATCCAATTTTGAGCAATGTTACCACTTCTGCATATGGAGAACAAACTTGCTATACGGCTGGTCAAACTGGAGATCCGACTGTAGACTTCCGCTTGACCGTACAAACAGAAGATCCGATTTATATTTTCTTTAAGACAGAAAATCAGAAATCTGTGAACCTGTGGCTCGGTGAATGGGATGCAGAACTTGGCGACTATGACTATGAATGGTTTAATGCTTACTTCGAGGGCGATAACTATACCATTATGCGGCTGGGTCAGTTTGATATTGGGAAACAGCTTTGCCTGCGAATGACAGTTGCCAATGAGTATACCATCGTAAAGAATTTCTTCTTCTACAGTTTCGATGAAGATATGTTCCAGGAAGATATTGACAAGTTGAAGCAGAATCAGTGGAACATTACAAAATTCAATGACCGTAAGATAACAGGTACCATTACAGCAGAAGAAGGACAAATTATGATGACCAGCATTCCGTGGGAAGATGGCTGGACCGTAAAGGTGGACGGCAAGAAGGTAGAACCGGTGAAGATCTTGAACGCACTGGTTGGCGTTCCGCTGGAAGCTGGTGAGCATGAGGTTACTATGACATTTACACCACCTGGATGGAATGTTGGTTTGGTTTGTCTGGTTGCTGGCATTCTAATTCTGATTCTGTTCTATCGCTATGACAAAAAGCACAATGCGGTTTTGCTTGCGATTGCAAGAGAAAAGAAACGTACAGCAGCTCAAGGTGGCAGTTCGCATTCGTCGGAAATTGCAAAACCGGCAGCGAAAAAAATCGCTTCGGAAAAACCAAAACCTACAGAGCAACAAAAGAATAAGAATGGGAGTGCCGCAGGACAGGCAGCCACTGCGAAAACAGAGGCAGAATCGAAGTCCGAAGAAATTTCTGCGGAAGATGAAGATTAAATAAGAAGTAATTTTTTGATCGAAACGCATACCGGAATCATGATTCTGGTATGCGTTTTTTATGATTGAAATTTTTTTAAAAAACTACTTGACAAAACGGAAAGTCTGTGCTATAATAAAAAAGCTGCATAAGATGTTATACAGCAATCGAGGCGTAGCTCAGCTTGGTAGAGTGCTTGCTTTGGGAGCAAGATGCCGCAGGTTCGAATCCTGTCGCCTCGACCAGCGGTGAATTGCCGCAACACTTCCCCACTTGACAATCTTGCAAGTGGGGATTTTTTTTGCTGTTTTTCTGCAAACTTTGTTGTTATGCTGCTTTTACT
>JAUNJC010000103.1 GCA_030523195.1 Oscillospiraceae bacterium | reverse complement strand
TGATACTGCTCAAAATCTACTGCAATATTCTGACTTGTCCTATCTGGATATTGCAATGGCTCTCGGTTTTTCTTCCCAGAGTGCCTTTATTGATACGTTCAAAACCGTGACTGGCAAAACACCTAAGAAATATCGAGAAGCATTCTATGTATCCAATCAGTAAAATAAAAAACGCCAGCATCCAAAAAATTCTTTGGTCGCTAGCGTTTTTTGAATTATTAAATATTTCCCTATCTCTCTGAAAACGGAAAGATATTCTAAAAATTGCAATCCCCATTTGCTGGATTGTTCAACAGCTTACCACTTTCATCAAAACGAGACCCATGACAAGCACAATCCCAAGAATGTTCTGTCGGATTCCATTTCAATGCACATCCCAGATGCGGACATCGCTTTCCCGAAAAAGAAAGGAAATTTTTTATTGTCTCAAATCCATTGACAAACAGCTGTGGTTTCAGAATACCTCTTGAGGGAGAAAATGCATCGGAAAAATCATTTTTCTTCCCTTGTACTAAATCACACAAAAGTTGTGCAGAGAGCATAGCACCCGTCATCCCCCATTTATTGAACCCTGTTGCCGTATATAATTTTACCGTCCGACTGGAATACTGTCCAATATACGGAACAGCATCCAAACTCATACAATCCTGTGCTGCCCACGCACAACATTCTTTTGCCTGTGGATAATACTGTTTTACAAAATGCCGTAATGCTGTCCAGTTTCCACCTGTTTTTCCTGTACGGTGTCCGCCGCCGCCAAGCAAAAGATAGCTTTTCTCATTTCGAAAGGAAAGACCTGTTTTGCTCGCATCTACGTACATGCCATTCACATTCTGTGCATGTTCCAATGCCAACACATAGGAACGGTGCTGATACAGTTTAAGAAAATAACTGCCATGCCGATTCCAAAACGGAAAATGCGTAGCAACAATGACTTGATCGGCTGTAATTTCTGCGGTGTCCGTTATTGCAGTATTTCCCTGCAACTGTTTTACAAACGTGTTTTCATAAATCGGCAGCCCCTCTGCAATTGCTGCAAGAAATTTCAAAGGGTGAAATTGTGCCTGATGGGGAAACATCACCGCTCCCGCCGTGGGGAAAGGAAGCGGAAGATGAGCGCAAAATGCCGCCGAACAGCCAATTTTTTGAAGAGCCACAAGTTCCTGTTCTAATTTCTTTCTGCTATCCATTGCATATACATAATTATCTTGATAGACAAAATCGCAATCTATGGTTTGGCATAAGGCTTCATAACTAGCAAAAGCATGCTGATTTGCCTGCAAATATTTTTGAGCAAATTCAATGCCATCGTTCTTCAAAAGCCGATGATATAATAATCCATGCTGCACAGTAATTTTTGCAGTGGTACCTGCGGTAGTGCCATTGCAGAGTTTTCCTTTTTCCACCAGCATACAATCTACATGATTTTGTTTTAAAAAATAAGCTGTCAAAATACCTGTGATGCCGCCGCCAATGATAAGAACCCCCGTTTTCTGTTTTCCCTTTTGCTGGGGAAAAGACGGAAGCTTGCTGTCTTTCTGCCATATAGATGTCATATATTTCTCCTTACACGAAAGGATGCCATAGAAATAGTACGCCTATCCTATGGCATATTCTTATGTTTTCTTGAAATAGGCAATCTTATTTTCTACAGAAAAACAAAAAATATTCGTTATTTTATCATGTTGATTTTTAAAAAAGTTTCCGCAGCTCCTGCATCATCCATTCCGGTGCATCTGTCTGCATAAAATCTGACATCATACAAAATCCGGCTGCTCCCGTCTGCAAAATAGAAGCAGCATTCTGTACATGAATTCCGCCAATTCCCAAAACTGGAATGGAAACTGCCTGACAAATTTCCTGTAAAAATGCCAGCCCTCTCGGCGGCAAATCTGGTTTGCAGGCAGTTGCAAAAATATGTCCAGCGATCAGAAAGGCTGCTCCCGCCTGCTCTGCCTGCATGGCTTCTTTTAAACTGTGCACCGAAACACCAAATGGTACAGACAGCAAATTTATCTGGGAAAGACAAGAAAACGGAATCTGCACGGGAACAGAAAGCTGTTCCGCCACTCGAAGAAAAGAATTACAAATCAATAAAACTTGATTTTCCTGACAAATGGAATACACCTGTTCCGCCATTTGCAGATAAGCAATCTCGGAAAGCGTTTTTTCCCGCAACACAATTGCATCTGGTTTTGCACCTGCAATTCGCCGCAGCTGTTGTAGGAAATCTGCTTTGCAGAGAAAACGGTTTGTTACACAGAAAATCATAACAGATTCGTATTAATATAGTCGGTATAAACCGGCTGCATCCCCTGTTTCAAAATAGCATTGTGAATCTCTGCCAGACTGCGGCTGTCAGAGATTTCAAACTGGGCATCGCCTTTCTGCTCTTCTTCTGTGTGACCACCAATTCCAACATTGACACCGGCAGAAATTTTAGTGGCACAAAGCGGCAATACGTTATCCCGAAATCCGGCACGTTCTCTGGTAGAAATAGTAATGCTGGCAAATGGCAGGAAAATACGCAGTGCCAACATCATCTGTAACAACTGTGTTTCGTGCACATCATTTTCTGCAGTTTTCTCATGATTTTTATAGGGACGCAGCCGTGGAAATGACATTGCAATTTCCGCATGCGGATACTGTTTTTGCAGCAAAAAAGCATGATAACCAGCTGCAAACATATCACTCCGAAAATTGCTCAATCCCAGCAACACACCAAATCCAACACCTCGCATTCCACCCAATATTGCTCGTTCCTGTGCATAGAACCGATAGGGCATACAGCGTTTTGCACCTGCCTGATGCATTTTTTCATAACAGTCCAAATGATAGGTCTCTTGAAAAACGGTCACAAAATCTGCACCGCAGGTATTCAAATAATGATAGTCCTCCACATTCATCGGATAGACTTCCAGACCAATCGTTGGGAAGTATTTTTTTGCAATCCGCACGGCTTCTCCAATATATTGTACATCTGATGCCGTACGGCTCTCCCCTGTCAACAGCAAAACCTCTCGCATATCGGTCTTTGCAATTGCCTGCATTTCCTTTTCGATTTCTTCTGCGGATAAACGGCTTCGGTGAATCGCATTCTTACAATTAAACCCACAATATATGCATTGGTTCTCACAATAATTGGAAATATAAAGTGGTGTAAACAACTGTACACTATTTCCAAAATGTGCCTTTCGCTCCTGTTTTGCCTTTTCCGCCATCTGCTCTAAAAACGGCATGGCTGCTGGAGAAAGCAAAGCTGCATAATCCTGTACGCTGCAAGTCTGCTTTTGTAGAGCCGATTTGACATCTGCCTCTATATACGTTGTTTGCTCAAATGCCGCCATCGCTTCCTGCACCGTTTCCAACATCGTAGAATCCAGTTGCTGCATCTGCGGTTGATAGGTCATTGGGTCATAAATCGTTCGCAAAGTCCACTTCCCCCTTAATCCTGCAAAAATCCTGTCAATGGACTGGAGGCTTCTGCCCCTTTCTCCAATACTCTGCCCAACTTCGACAGATATGCCAATCTGCCGGCTTCAATGGCAAGACGGAATGCGGTCGCCATTGCAGCACAGTCACCAGCAGTTGCCACGGCAGTATTTGCCATTACAGCCGCTGCTCCCATTTCCATTGCCTCACACGCCTGTGAAGGGGCACCAATGCCAGCATCTACAATCACTGGCAGCTTACTTTCTTCAATCAAAATGCGAATAAATTCTTTTGTCTGTAACCCACGATTGCTGCCGATAGGTGCCCCCAGCGGCATAATAGCAGCAGCTCCAGCATCTTCCAACTTTCGGGCAGCAATTAAATCGGGATACATATAGGGAAGCACAAGAAATCCCTCTTTTGCCAGCTGACGGGTTGCCTTAATGGTTTCCTCATTGTCAGGGAGCAAATATTTTGAGTCATGAATGACCTCCACTTTTACAAAATCGCCACAGCCCAGTTCTCTGGATAGACGAGCAATCCGAACCGCTTCTTCTGCATTTCTGGCACCGGACGTATTGGGCAGCAGCGTAATATTTTTCGGCAGAAAATCCAAAATGTTTTCCTTGCTATCTGCATTGGCACGCCGCAAGGCAATTGTGGCAATTTCGCTGCCGCCGTATTCCATAACGGTTTGAATCAGAGAAAGAGAAAACTTTCCCGAACCTAAAATAAAACGAGAATGAAAAGAATGTCCGCCCAGCATCAATACATCATCTGGATATTGTTTTGTCTGCATTAGAATGCCCTCCTATTGTTTCCTGTCCGCCGCCCATAAAATGCACGACTTCTAAAATATCCGTATCTTGCAGCATAATATCTGCATAATCTGCCTTTGGCACAATTTCCTCATTTCGTTCCACGGCAATGGTACGAATATCATATCCCTGTGCCATTAAAAAATCCTGTAGGGAAACTGACTGCTCCAATGTCATTTCCACGCCATTCACATGCATTGTTCCAGCTCCTTTTTCCTTTTTTGCAAATAGACAGAAAATGGGCTGCACCCACAGGTGGTGCACCCCATTTTTTGAAAGCTATGTTGCTAAGGTTAGTATAGCAGATTTTTTTCGGTTTGTCAATGGGCAACATTAGGATTTCCGGAAATCCATTTTCGGATTTTTTTGGAAAACTTGTCCGAATTGTTTGGAATTTCTGTTGAACCGACTCGAACGCAATCACGATTCAGCAAATAAATCCTTTTGCAGCATTCATCTATACTGTAAAAAACCACCGTTCTGCATCTGTGTCTCCAAAAACTTTGCTACGCCGTCTTCCTCATTGGAATCTGTTACTACATCTGCTGCCTCTAAACAAGCAGGTGCTGCATTCCGAACGGCTACGCCCATCCCTGCCCATTGCAGCATAGCAACATCGTTCTCTCCATTGCCAAATGCAAGCACCTCAGATTGTTTTATAGCAAGCTGTTCCGCAAGTCTTTGCAGCATGGATTCTTTTCCGGCACGACAATGCATAATTTCTACCAAATGATGCCCAGAAGAAGTGATCCGAATTTCTGCAACCTGTTTCAATAAATCTGCTGTAACCTGTTTCTGCTGCGCATCTGTGAGACAAGAAAAATCAAAACCCTCTATTTCTTTCTGCCGTTCCATTGCAAATGCCATTAAATTCGATTCTGGGATTCTGGTCTGTTGAATATAGGCTGCCGCTTTTTTCCCACGCCCATACCGCTCTGGGTAAGAAACATAGGTACTAGAAGCGTGTGCCTCACCATTACAGAATACCTCCAATGGTGCACTGCAAGTCTGTGCATACTGCAAAATCTGCTGGACTGCCTGTTCCGATATGGTATGTCTCAAGAGCAGCTTTCGCAGAGATAGATCATAAAGTGCTGCTCCATTGGAAGTAATCGCATAAGAAATCCCCGAAAATGAAGTCAATTCCTGTGGCAGCGTATGAAAACTTCTGCCGCTTGCAATGACAACATAGCAGCCTGTTGCAGCAATCTGCGTCAAAATCCGTTTTGTAAAAGCAGAAAAAGAACCATCATTGTGCAAAACGGTTTCATCTAAATCCAATGCAATCAATTTGATTTTCATAAGCGTCTCCTTCCCAGAATGGTAAAACACAAAAAACAGTTGAAATGCCGACAATAAATATGATATAATATAAAGGATATCCCACAACTATTGAACAAAACAAACCACTGAAAATAAATCAATAATAAGATAAGGAGTGAAATTTCATGCAATCTATATTTTTAAAAGAGGTTCAAATGGCTTTACAGGGGAATCCCATCGGCTATATTGCAAAAGTCGAACAACAGCACTGGCAACAGCTAATGAAAATTGTCACCTCTATGAAAGCACATCAAAACACTTGCCCCATTCTACTACTGTCTGGTCCATCTGGTTCTGGAAAAACAATCACTGCTATGATGATAGAATCCATTCTCGACCGCATGGGACTGGAAACCCACACGCTCTCTATGGACAACTACTTCAAAAGCATGACAGCAGAAGAACAACAGCTTGCAGAAATGGGAAAATTTGACTTGGAATCTCCCGAACGAGTGGATATTCCGTTTCTCAATGCACAACTAAAAGACATTCGGGATGGAAAACCAGTTTCTCTCCCCAAATATGACTTCCGAATCGCAAAACGTGTTCCATCTGGACAAATCTTACAGCGAAAGCCACAGGAATTGGTCATTTTAGAGGGAATTCATGCCCTAAATCCATCTGTTATCACGCTTTCCAATCAAGAAGCGGCCCGCTGTTATGTCAATGTACAAACGGCAGTGCGAACCGATTCCGGTATGCTGGTTCCGCCATCCTACATTCGTCTCCTGCGTCGCATGATACGGGATTGGAAATACCGAAAGCGTTCGTTGACAGATACCATTCGGATGCATCATTCTGTGCAAGTCGGCGAAGATACCTTTATTACGCCCTATCAACACCTCGCCAATTATACAGTGAATACATTTTTACCATACGAAATATTTGCTTACAAAGAAATATTCAGCCAAACACCAGAAGCAATGAAAATTGCACAGCAAATCCCAGAACTGGCAGCCATTCTACAGGAAACAATCCCATTTTCGCTGGATTGGATTCCAAAAAATGCACTGATACGAGAATTTATCGGCGGCAGTGTGTATTACAATCAGTGATCCAACCGGTGAGATTCTCACAACACTGCACTTATCATGCTTGACTTAATAAATCGTCATCGCTCTTCTATGCATATCCTCATAGATCTGAAAATATCGTTCCATGTCATAGGTCACATCCCCATTCAATGGATCACATACAAAAACGGTATTCGTTTCTTTATCATATCCATGCAGCAAAACACAATGCTCCAATTCACACCACATGACCTCTTCTCCGTCTTCCGTTGTCCAGCCAAGTTCTTCATACATATCATATAGTCCAACCGTAATCCACATTACAACTGGATAACCGCTCGCCACATAACGACAAATCATCTCTTCCGTGCTGCCGGTTAGATCAATGGCTTTCTGTTCCCTTTTCTGCGTCTGTAAGTATTGGTCCGCTGCATTGACCAATACCGGTGCATAACAGCCAAATCCATCCTCTGCATCCGGTGTTCCAATATAGGCATCCTCTAATGTGTATTTTGCAGTATCATAGCTGCAAAATAAATATTCATTTGCCATTGTTTCTTTTTCTACCGCAAAACCAAGATATTGCAGCAACGCTGTCAAAGAAGTAATTTCACAGCCAGTCGGCAACTCTGGATTTTGAAAAATGGGTTCTACCTCCAACACGGCACGTTCCGGAACGGTTTCTAGCAACTGTGGTGTTCGCTCGGTTGTCGTTGTAACAACTGTTGTTTGTACCGCAGTTGTTTGCTCTGTCTGCTGAACAGAGAAGCTAACTGTTTCCTGTTCAATTTTGGATACCAAAGAATCCGAAGATATGGTACAGGCACAAAAAAGAAATGCAGCTGCTATCCCACTTAAAAGAAGGACTCCATATGGCTTCATACAATCGACCTCCATTGTCTTTCAGCGTATAAAAAACGTCAAAAAATTCAAATCCAATCACAAACAAACCTTATTATACACCCCTACCCCTAGATTTGCAAGTCCTCCACAAAATTATTCAGAAATATGGAAAAAAGTACTTTCATTCCAAATAAACATCCCCCGGCAAAGCCGGGGGTTTTTCCGTAAACGCCCCATAGGGGCT
>JAUNJC010000010.1 GCA_030523195.1 Oscillospiraceae bacterium | reverse complement strand
CGTAAATGCAGAATCCGGTCTTGCACTAAGTGATCCCGCCTCCGCAGGAAGCGAAGCAATACTCGTTGCCATTGTCCCCACCGCAATCACAGATGCCAGCATTTTCTTAAAATTGTACATGTAAACCACCTCAATATAAATTTTTATAAATTTATGTGTCATCCACCTGTCACAACTTATTTGTCTGTACTTTCTGTCAAGATGAAAAATGTTTTTTCAATACACTTTTCTCTATATTTATTATAACTACTTTTTCCAGTTTTGTCAAGTCCTTCCCAAGTTAAAATTAGAAAGATTTTCTGACTTTATCTTTATATTATAATTAAAAAATCAAAAGTCCATTTCTCTATAAAACAAAAAACCCACAGCAATCTGCCGCAGGTTTCTTGTCTAAAAATATTTTTATTCGATTGTTGTTATTTCTTCTGAAAGTGTTGTTTCTGTAGAATCTGTATTCATCTCATTGCCTGACACCGCAGTCGTTGTAACAATCGAACTTCTTTCCTGATATGCCACAATAAAGCCATCCATATTATCACCAGAAACAGTATAAACTGCGTCCTGCGGTACGGCAATCTGTGTGCTGCCTTCGCTGTTGGCTGCGGTATAGAACACAGACCATTCTCCGTTGGTCGTTTTTACTGCAAGTGGATTGCGTGCTGTGTAACTCTGTATATTGTCCAGATATTCCTCCAGACACAATCCATTTTCATAAATATAAGAAGCATGTGGCACTCCAACATAGCGGAACGTATAAGCTCTTGGACTAATTCCTGTCTTATCCGCTTTACCGTCTGGATACCGCAAAATAAAACCATATTCTGCAGCATGTTCTGCAATCCATGCATAATCACCGGTTGCAGCATAATAATTAGAACTTACTCCATCTGGATAAATAACGAGATCAAAGGAACGTGCTGTATGATAATCAGAATAGCCGCCTGGCAGCATTGTTTTCTTATTCTCATAGAACTCTGCCTGCACCTCTCTGGTACGATATCCGCTGACAATCATAATATCATTGTTTTCATAAATATTATAATATGCCTGCATCAACTGGTTGAAATGATCAATCACATCCGCATCCAATGAAACTTCCATATCGCTGACACCATAACAAGTATTTCTACCTTCATAAACGGTTTCCAATGTCACATCATCCGCAGCAAATGTATAAGCATGGTCTGCATTGACAAGAATAAGACTCCCCTTGTGTACATCCTCCGCAGTCAATGCCAATGTTTTCTCCGGCGGTTCCGTAGAAATTTGTGTAGTGGTTGTCACTGCTTCACCAGTTTTATTTCCCGACGCACCACTCTCTTTCCCACATTGTTTTATCCCCATTACCATTAGACAAATCAACCCAACCAGTATCAACAGCACCAATAGAATCCGGTCATATCGAACTCTTGGCTTTTTCCCCTGCGGTGGTCTGCCAGATGGTGTCCTCGTTTGGTTTGCTGCAACAGAACGATGGGGTATCGGTGGATGTGATGTTGTGCCAGATTGCCGCTGCGTCATATTCCGTATCGGCTGTGCAGCACTTCTGGCAGATGAACGCTGTGCATAATTTCCCATCGTTTGTCGATTTTTTATTTGATTTTGGAGCGAATCCCAGGCTGACATATCATTTCTTCCCTCTCTTTCAAAAATAAATCCGCAAAATGCGTATTTATCATCATACACATTCTTAGCATTCTTATTTTATCATAAACACACGCATTTGTAAATACGCCTGCTATTAAAATGGCACTTAGCACAATTTCCAGCTTTTATTTTTGGACAATCATCACAACAGCAATGGTATCATTTTGTCACATTTTCACATGTTTTGCCGCTATAATTCATCACATCAGTTTCATATTTAATGAGAGTTTTACAAAAAAAGCAGATCAATAAATACACGTCCTTACTATAAAATGCGATCATCTGTACTATTTAAACGGCATCCTAACCACATAACTTAAAAGAAGAATTTTCTCCTATGTCACACCGATTCCTACTACTGAAATCATTCAGTATGCCATAAAAAATTTACATTTTTTCACCGGTTTTCCTTGACAGCCA
This sequence comes from Oscillospiraceae bacterium, assembly GCA_030523195.1. Taxonomy (GTDB): domain Bacteria; phylum Bacillota; class Clostridia; order Oscillospirales; family Ruminococcaceae; genus Ruminococcus_C. Next base: position 32,110 of record JAUNJC010000010.1, on the reverse strand, counting down.
GTTACAATTGTGATATAATAAAAAAACCGCATGGGTTCAGGTTGAAAATCACGGCTTTGCCATGTGCCTGAAACAGCGAGTTTGTAAAGAAGGCAGGTGCATACACATGTACGCAGTCATTGAAACCGGCGGAAAGCAGTATCAGGTAAAACAGGGAGATATTGTTTTTATCGAAAAGCTGAACGCTGAAGAAGAATCTACCGTTACTTTCGACAAGGTTGTTGCAGTCAGCACAGAATCTGGCTTGAACGTTGGCACACCATATGTTGCAGGTGCAACCGTTTGTGCAAAAGTTCTGAAGAACGGCAAGGCAAAGAAGATCACTGTTATGACTTACAAGCCAAAGAAGTCTGAAAAGAAGAAACAGGGTCACAGACAGCCATATACCAAGGTACAGATCGAAGCCATTCAGGCATAAGTTCCCTGTATCATGATTACCGCCACATTTTTAAAACGCAATCAAACATTTATCAGTGTTTCCGTTTTTGGACATGCTGGTTTTGCCGATGCAGGGCAAGATGTCATTTGTGCCAGCGTTTCCGCTTCTGTACAGATGACCGCAAACCTGCTCACAGAGATTTATCATTTGCCGGCTGAGATTGCAGTGGAGGAAAACCGCATTTCCATTTCTGTTGCATCCATACAGAATGAACATGCAAATCTGCTTTTACAGGGCTTGTTTCTGCAATTGCAGCTCTTAATGGAGGAAGCACCGGACTGCATTCGCATAAAGGTGTCTTCTACCCCGTAATTTTTTGCGGGCAACTGAAACTGAAACACACGGAGGTGTAATTAACCATGTTGAAGATTAGTATGCAATTCTTTGCACATAAAAAAGGTTCTGGTTCTACTAAAAACGGCCGTGATTCCGAATCCAAACGGCTGGGCGTTAAGCGGGCAGATGGTCAGTTCGTAAAGGCTGGAAACATCCTCGTTCGTCAGAGAGGAACTCATATTCACCCGGGTACCGGTGTTGGCATCGGTTCTGACGATACCCTGTTTGCAATGGTAGACGGTACGGTAAAATTTGAGCGTTGGGGACGTGACCGGAAGAAGGTTAGCGTTTACACTGCTGAATAAGCTTTTTCATAGCATCTGACAGAAATCCCGAGCCATTCGCTTGGGATTTTCTTTTCATTTCCCATCCACCCTGAACCACAGAGAGATATGAGGTTGCTATGTTTGTTGATAAAGTAAAAATTTATATCAAAGCTGGAGACGGCGGTGACGGTGCTGTCTCCTTTCACAGAGAAAAATATGTCGCTGCCGGCGGTCCAGACGGCGGTAATGGCGGAAAAGGCGGAAATATCGTCTTTCAGGTGGATACCAATCTCTCCACCCTGCTGGATTTTCGTTATCATAAAAAATATGTCGCACAGCGTGGCGAAAACGGTGGCTCTAAACGCTGCACCGGAAAAAGTGCACCCGATCTGATCATCAAGGTACCACGTGGCACAATCATTCGCAACGCCCAAAATGGCAGAATTATGGCAGACCTCTCCACAGATGAACCACAAATTTTAGCAAAAGGCGGCAATGGGGGCAGGGGCAACTGTAATTTTGCCACTTCCACCAGACAAATTCCCCGTTTTGCAAAGCCTGGCTTTCCGGGTGAGGAATTTGACGTCATTCTGGAATTGAAATTGTTAGCAGATGTTGGGCTAGTCGGCTATCCAAATGTCGGAAAATCTACGCTAATCTCTGTTGTTAGTGCAGCAAAACCGAAAATTGCAAATTATCATTTCACCACATTAACCCCTGTATTAGGTGTAGTAAAAGTCAATGCAGAATCTTCCTTTGTAATGGCAGATATTCCAGGATTAATCGAAGGTGCCAGCGATGGCATCGGACTGGGACATGCTTTTCTGCGGCATGTGGAACGCTGCCGACTGATTCTGCACATTGTGGATGTTTCCGGCTCTGAGGGCAGAGATCCGATTGCTGACTATGAAACTATCCAACAGGAACTAGAACGATTCAATGCTGATCTGGCTGCACGTCCACAGATTGTGGCTGCCAATAAATGCGATATGGCAACAGAAGAACAGATTGCAGCATTCCGACACTATATCGAAACAGAAAAAGGACTTCCCTTCTACTGCATCTCCGCTGCTACTACGCAAGGAACCAAAGAACTGATGCAGTCTGTCAGCTCCAAACTGACAGAATTGCCGCCAATTCTGCAATATGAACCGGAACCACTCACAGAAGAAGAATTGACAGCAGCGGCAGAAAAAAACAGTTTTGAAATAGAAGTGGAAGACGGTATCTATTATGTGGATGCCAAATTTCTGGAACCCATTCTGCGAACCGTCAATCTGGAAGACTATTCTTCCCTGCAATATTTTCAGAAAGTGCTTCGCAGCAGCGGAATCATTGACAAACTGGAAGAAATGGGCATTCAGGAGGGTGACACGGTTAACCTCTATGGATTTGAATTTGATTTCGTGTTTTAACGCACTGGAAAGGATGCAATGGCATGCAAACACCGCTGACACCGCATGATGCAAAACAATATAGTCCTCTGACCCTTGCTTTTTTGGGTGACAGTATTTTTGATACCCTGATTCGGGAACAGCTGGTGCGGCTGGCAAACCAGCCGTCAGCCACTCTGCATCAAAAAAAAGTCTCACTGGTTTGTGCCAGCTTTCAGGCAGCCATGATGCGGTATTTACTGCCCCTCCTCACAGAAGCAGAACATGCTGTCTTTTTAAGAGGACGAAATGCAGCTCCTAAGCATATCCATCAAACCGATTACCGCTATGCCACTGGATTAGAAGCGGTATTTGGATATTTATATTTAATCGGTGCAACCCAACGGTTGGAGGCATTGATGAAACAAATTCAGCAGACGACAGAATATCAAACGATTGTCTCTGCTGTGCCAGAAAATCAATCGAAAGGATGAATTTACACCATGTCCGGACATTCAAAATGGAATAATATCAAACGAAAAAAAGAAGCAACCGATGCGGCAAAGGCAAAAATCTTTACCAAAATCGGACGAGAAATTACAGTCTGCGTCAAGGAAGGCGGTGCTGACCCAAACAGCAACTCTAAACTGCGAGACTTAATCGCAAAGGCAAAAGCAAATAATGTCCCAAACGACAATATTGACCGTGTCATTAAAAAAGCTGCTGGCGGCGGTGATAAAAACAACTATGAATCTATCGTCTATGAGGGATATGGTCCAAACGGTGTAGCTGTCATTGTAGAATGCCTGACGGATAATAAAAATCGAACTGCTGGCGACATTCGCCACTACTTCGATAAGTTTGGCGGCAATCTCGGTACCAGCGGCTGTGTTTCATTCCTGTTCTCAGAAAAAGGCATGGTAATACTCGAAAACACCGGTCTGGATGAAGATACTGTCATGGAAGATTGTTTTGCATTTGATGCAGATGACCTCGCTGTAGAAGAGGACGTTGTAGAAATCAGCTGCGATCCATCTGTTCTGCCGCAGCTGCGAGATGGTCTGACAGAAAAGGGATATCACATCCTTTCCGCAGAAGTCGAACAGATTCCTGCAACCTATACCACATTGACAGATGAAGACCAGATTAAAAAGATGAATCTGCTGCTGGAACATCTGGAAGAAAATGATGATGTTCAAAATGTTTATCACAACTGGAGCATGCCAGAAGAAGCAGACGCATAAAAATTTACCCCTGTTCAGAATGGAAGCGTATTCGCACCTTCTACGAATACGCTTCCATTTTATACAAAAGAAAGGAATCAACATGCAATTTCAAAACACATCTCTCTCCGCAGAAATGTTGCAAGCCATTGCAAATCAAAACTTCACAGATATGACCGAGATTCAGGCAAAAACCATTCCTCTTCTCTTAGAGGGACGGGATGTCATCGGCAAATCAAACACCGGTACTGGCAAAACGGCAGCATTTAGCATTCCCATCATTGAACAAATTGCAAAGGATGCAGAACCCTTTGTATATGCCTTGATTCTCTGCCCCACCAGAGAACTTGCCATGCAGGCTTGCGAGGAAATCGGAAAGTTTGCAAAATTCAAAAAGTGGATCAGACCAGTTGCTGTTTACGGTGGTGCCAGCATGGAACGGCAGATCCACGCCTTGAAAAACGGTGCAAATATTGTAGTCGGTACCCCTGGCAGAGTGTTAGACCACCTTCGCCGCCGTACCCTGAAGCTAGAACATCTGCGTACCATTGTACTGGACGAGGCAGACGAAATGCTGAATATGGGATTTCGGGAAGATATTGAAGCAGTTCTGGCACAGACACCGGAAGATCGACAAACAGTTCTCTTTTCTGCCACCATGCCGCCTGCCATTCTCGCCATCACCAAACAATATCAGAAAGACCCCGTTATGGTACAGATTCAAAGTCCGCACCGAACAGTAGATGCCATTGCACAATATACGGTCAATGTACCAATGGGAAGAAAAACGGATGCACTGCATTTGCTGCTGGCAGCGAAAAAACCGGTTTCTTCTATGATCTTTTGCAATACCAAGAAAATGGTAGACGAATTAACAGAGGCCTTGCAAAATCGTGGCTTTGCTGCGATCGGTCTGCATGGTGACATGAAACAAATGCAGCGGACGCAAGTCATGAACAACTTTAAAAATGGCCGCTGTAATATCCTGATTGCCACAGACGTTGCAGCAAGAGGCATTGATGTCAAAGGGATCGATGTGGTATTTAACTACGATCTGCCGCAAGATCATGAATACTACATTCACCGCATTGGCAGAACTGGACGAGCCGGAAAAGAAGGTACCGCTTACAGCATCATCAGCGGCAGAAAACAGGAACTGGAACTGCGTGCCATTTCCCAGTATACCAGAGCGAAAATTGAAGAAATCGCACTTCCAACTTCTTCTGAAATGAAACAGGAAGCTTTAGAAAATCTACAGCAACGCTTACAGGAACAGTGCAGCGAAGTAACTCCTTCTGCGGAAGCCGTACAGTTGGCAGAGCAGCTCCTCTCCTCTGGTACTTCTGCGGAAACCCTTCTGGCATTGCTGTTACAAGAACAAATCCACGCCACTACCAAAAATTTACCGACATTTGACATTCCAAAACCTATCCGAAAAGGAAGACACAATGGAATGCAAACAGTCAAAGTACATTTTAATGTGGGACGAAAAGAACGCATGGCACCCAATTTTATCCTCGGTGCTCTGGTAGAGGCGACGGGGCTCTCCGGTTCAGAATTTGGTAAAATTGACATTTATGATAAGTATACAACCGTAGAAGTTCCCGTTTCAGAATCGGCATCCATTATTGATGCCATGCAGACCGGAAAAATCAATGGTCATCCCGTTCATGCAAAACTGCACGAAGAACGTAGCAACAACTATCATTCCAACTCCCGCAACGGAAATTCCCGTTCCGGCAACTTCCGGAAAAATCGAGAATACAATAGAAACCATACTGGAACCTATAACCGCAAAAAACGACGTGGTTAATCCATATAAAAAAGAACACCGTTCCAACTATCTCTTGCTGCAACGGTGTTCTTTTCTTTGAGATCAAAAAAAGCGGAAGAAATGATTTCATCTCTTCCGCTTTACTCTGGTGAGATATGAGGGATTTGAACCCTCGACCCTACGCTTAAAAGGCGTATGCTCTGCCAACTGAGCTAATATCTCATCAACCAACTATTACATTATAGCACAAACAAAACCGTTTGTCAACCCCTTTTTTCAAATTTTTTTCTCCAATCTATAATTTTTTTTTATAGTTCCATATTTATTTTTGATGGAATTAAAAAGTAAGAATTTTACTGTTGACACCGGTACCAATTTTTTGTATAATGGATTTATCTAATGGAAAAGGAGGTTATATCATGAAAGATTCTGGCATTATGCGTCGGGTTGACAGCCTCGGTCGCTTCGTTCTCCCGAAAGAACTAAGACGACAGCTGCAAATTGATTGCAATGATTACCTGCAAATTTATACAGAAGGCACCAAAATCATCATTCAAAAGGCACAGAGTTCCTGTGCACTGTGTAATAAAACGGAAGACCTGATTGATTTTAATGATAAAAAAGTCTGCCGTTCTTGTGTGAAACTGATTAAGGATTACCTCTAAGTCAAGTAAAAAAAGTTGTCCAAGGTGCATGGGCAACTTTTTTTTTATTTTCTGCAATTTTTTTTGAAAAAACCCTTGACAAATCCAAAAAGGTGTGATATAATAAATAACGTTGTGAGATACGATGTGCCTATAGCTCAGCTGGATAGAGTGACTGGCTACGAACCAGTAGGTCGGGGGTTCGAATCCCTCTAGGCACGCCACAACTTTATCGCTTGATTGATCAAGCGTTTTTTTATCTTAAAATTGTAATCCGCAAAAAAATTGAAAAAGATTCAAAAAAGCACTTGACAAATCAAAAAAACTATGTTATACTAATAAGGTAATAAGCCGATGTGTCGGAATGGCAGACGAGGCAGACTCAAAATCTGTTGTAGGCAACTACGTGTGGGTTCAAGTCCCACCATCGGCACCAAACACCTTTGCATTTTGCAAAGGTGTTTTTTATTTACTCATTTTCTAATCAAAACGATTTTCTCCATACATTTCAGGCGTGACAAATACAAAATAGTATGGTATAATAAATGTACACTTTCACTTTAAAATTTGAAATGATCCATCTGGAAATACGTGATATAGAAAGGAGTGATACACCCTTGCTTACCATTCAAAATCCTGCATGGCGTACCCTGTTCAGTGTACCCACTGCTGTTGTAGATCAATATTTAAAAATCGCAACCCCCTCCCAGTTAAAAGTTCTGCTCTATCTGCTGCGGCATTGTCCAGATGAGATAGATTTCGATGTGATCGGAAAAAAAATTGGCTGTTTGCCAGAATTAGTGGAGGAAGCCATTCTCTTCTGGCAGCAAACGGATCTATTTTCTGCCATCTCCACACAGCCGCCAGTAGAACAAATAAGCAACCAACTTGCTTCTACCCCTGCACCAAAAACAGAATCCAAACCACAAGAACCACAACCCATTGCCACTTTACCCCGTACCAGTGCAGATGTGCAATTGCTGCCAACAGAAATTGCAGAAATGATTCAAACATCCGAATCTCTTCAGACACTCTTTCGCATGGTAGAACAGCAATTCGGAAAACCACTCAACCACATGGAACAACGTTCTTTGATTTGGCTGCATGACTACCTAAGATTTCCAAGCGATATCATTTTAACGGTGATTACTTATTGCCAGTCCATTCAAAAAAGCAGTATTCCCTATGCAGAACGTATCTTAACGGACTGGTGGAATCAAGGCATTACCACTTTACAACAAGCACAGGATACCATTAAAGAAATGGAACAGCGGCACAGCTATCAACACCAAGTTATGAAGCTGCTGGAAATGCACCGCAATCCCACACAAAAACAACAGGCTTATATGGAAGCATGGCAGCAAAAAGCAATCCCTATGGATTTGATTCGCTATGCATATGAAAAAACCGTGGAGCAGACCGATAAACTCTCCTTTCCCTATATGCAGCGGATTCTGGATGACTGGACAAAAGCCGGTTATCAAACACGTACCGATGTAGATACCAACGATAAACCGCCGGAAACGATTCGTACCCGCAAACAGAAAAAGAAAGAAATCCCCATCAGTGAAAATGCAGAAGCCTATCGTTCTTTAATCTATAATCTTGATGAATAACAAGGAGGAGCCGTATGAAAGAACAGCATTTAAAAGAGGCTTTGTCTATTCTTTCTGCCAAACGAAATGATGCTCGTACAACACAAGAGCAGCATTTACAAGAAGTCGAACAAACGATTCCAGAAATTATAGAAATCAATCGGCAGCTTTTTCACACCAGTCAAGAACTAATGCAAATTATTCGATCTGGTGAAAATGTAGAGGAACGCACAAAACGACTTGCTTTGCAAAATCAACAAGGACAAACTATGATTCGGCAATTGCTCGTCCTGCATGGCTATCCAGAAACCTATCTGGACATTATCTATCAGTGTCCCTGCTGCAACGATACAGGCTATGCAAATGGTACTTATTGCAGCTGTCTCCTGACACTCGCAGGAAATTTGGCAGCAAAAGAATTAAACCAAACGGCACAGATACAACTCTGCCGTTTTGAAACATTTTCCCTTGAATATTACAGGGGACAAAAAACAGAAAAAGGTTCTGACTGTTATCAGGCAATGCAGAAAATTTTACACTACTGTCAAGACTATGCCCAGCATTTCAACAAAAAATCCCCCAGTATCCTCATGTTTGGAAAAACAGGGCGTGGCAAAACACATCTTTCTCTCTCTATTGCCTCCGTAGTACTGGAACATGGCTATAGTGTCCTCTATGACTCCGTTATCAATTTTTTGAGACGTATTGAACAAGAACACTTTGGCAGAGACAAAAGTGATACCGATACCATGGAGCTTCTACTTACCTGCGACCTGCTCATTCTGGACGACCTCGGCACTGAATTTGATTCTCCCTTTTATCAATCTACTATCTATAATCTCATCAATACCCGTATGAATCGTTCTCTCCCAACCATTATTAGTACAAATCTGGATTATAATGGAATTTCCCATCGATATGAAGAACGAATCACGTCCCGTATTTTTGCAACCTATTTTAATCTGTGCTTTGTTGGACAGGATGTCCGTATTTTAAAAGCACAAAACGCTAAAAAACAAGAAACGGGAAAGCGTTTCTAATCTTTTAAAAGTCCATTTGACTTTTTTCAAAATTTATGTTAAAATAAATAACAATCTGATTATTATTTGAAAGGAGTTTTTCCCATGCCTTTTTGCGGAAACTGCGGTCATCCTTTAAAAGAGACCGATTTTACTTGTCCTATCTGCGGTGCAGCACAACCAAATACAGCCATTCCTGAACCGGATGCCATTCCGGTGCCGGAAGAAGAAACCATTTCCGAAATTCCAACCACAGAAACGACTTCCGAAACTGACACAACCTCTACAGAACCATCTGCTTCAACCTCCTACATACCACCTGTCCCACCAGAACAGTCTGCCTACAACGAAACATCATCCTACAATCCAATTCCAAACGAAGTTCCACCACAGCAATTCCATACTACCCAAAACGATTCTGCTAAGCAAAATTCCTATGATACCAATTCTTCCTATCAACAGTCTCAGACCAATTATAATGCAATTCCCCCGACTTATCAAGGTACTTCTTACAGTACACCCAATTCCCCATTGACCAATCAAAGCAACGGATTTGGAGTTGCTTCTCTGGTATTGGGTATTTGCTCGATTGCCATTTGCTGTTGTTATGGATTCGGTTTGCTTCCAGCGATCATCGGTCTGATTCTTGGCATTGTACAAAACAAAAAATATTCCAACGGAATTGCCATATCTGGTATTGTACTTTGTATTGTCGGCATTCTTTTAAATGTAGTATGGCTGATTTATATGATCCTTATCCTTTCTGCCAGCGAAAGTGGTGTTTGGAATGAATTTTTTGAAGAATTTTCCAGAGAATTTTCCGATGAATTTTCTGAAAATTACGACTATTACAACAACTCCACACTATAACGCTCTGACATAATCAGCTTCTTTCTATTTTACGAACATCATGCCACGCAGTCCATGTCCTGCATACGGATTCATGCAAGGATATGGACTGTTTTTCCATAATAAGGAGTTTCTATGTATCCAATTCTTTCTGTATTTGGAATCCCTTTCGGCACCTATGGCATTTGTTGTGTGCTTGGCGGTATTTTTGCCATCCTGCTTGCTCTGCATAATGCAAAACAAAGTCAGCTTGACCGCTTTTCCATGCTAGAAGCGTGTGTCGCTGCCTTATTCGGCGGTTTACTGGGAGCAAAACTGCTTTATCTGCTTGTTTCCTGCTCTGACATTTACCATATGTTTCAAGATTATGGTATCACATGGGATACGATTTCCAGTATTCTCGAAGGTGGATTCGTCTTCTATGGCGGTTTATTGGGCGGAATGGCAACACTGGCAATCTACACCTATCGGCAACAGCAATCGCTGCAATGCTATTTAACATGTATTGCACCAGCTGTACCGTTCGCCCATGCCTTTGGTCGGATTGGCTGCTTTTTTGCTGGGTGCTGTTATGGGATTCCGTTCGATCCACCAATTGGAATGTGTCTTAAAAATGCCATCAGCAACGCACCAAAAGAGATTCCTCTATTTCCTGTCCAGCTCTTGGAAAGCATCCTCAATCTCATACTCGCCCTTATCCTGCAAATCTGCTTCCGAAAACTCCAAAAAAAGGAACGTGTCATTCCGTTTTATTTGTCAGCATATGCTGTAATTCGTATGGTGACGGAACAATTTCGCTATGATGCAGAACGTGGCATCTGGCTGGGGCTTTCCACCTCGGAATGGATTAGCATTGGCATATTCCTATGTGGTATTGTGACTTTATTTTTACAAAATAACAAAATTTCCAGAACAAAACCCACAACATAAAAAATCGAAAATCAATGTTCTGCTGTATTCTCGCTTTCCACTCACAAGTCCATATATTTTTTGCGGAACAACAGCAAAATTCCCAGCAAATTCGGAATTGCCATCAAACCATTTGCAATATCGGAAAGTGTCCAGACAGTCGAAAGCTCCAACACCGCCCCCAAACCAGCTGCCAAACAATACACCCAACGATACCCAAGCACACAACGTGTGTCCCCAAGATATCGCACGGCGACTTCTCCACAACAACACCACCCTAATAATGTCGCCAATGCAAACAAAGCAATCACCCATGAAATAATGGGTTCTGCCAATGTTCCAAACACACTGGAAAAAGCAGTGATAATCCCCTGTATGCTGTCCATTCCTGCTGTTCCGGTGCAAAGCAGTACCAAAGCGGTTAATGTACAGCAAACCATGGTATCCAAAAACACTTCCACCATACTCCACATGCCCTGCTGTCCCGTCACAGCATCCGGCGTATGACTGTGAATCATAGCACTGCTTCCCAGTCCAGCTTCATTGGAAAAAATACCATGCCGCAGCCCTACTGCAATGACCGTCCCCAGTGTTCCGCCTCCAACCGCTTCTGGATGCCAAGCACCCTGAAAAATTTGATATACGGCTTCTGGAATCTGTGTATGATACCGAAATAAAACCAAAATAGCTGCCAATAAGTAAAAACCCGATAACACTGGCATAAGGATTTGTGTAACATTGCCAATGGTACGCATACCGCCTAATACGGTACAAAGTAAGATACCTGTCAATGCAACCCCTGTCCAGCTGACTGGAATATGACAACCGTTCTCCAAGGCACTTGCAGCTGCACTGCTCTGCGTCATGTTCCCCATTCCCAAAGACGCAAGGATACAAAATACGGCGTACAACCCTGCAAGACATCTGCTGTGCAGACCATTCTGCAAATATGCCAGTGCTCCCACTGCTTGATTATCTCCCGCAACACGAAAACGAACGGCAAGTAGATTTTCTGCATAGGTCAGCATCATGCCCAAGAATGCAGATACCCACATCCAAAAAACAGCACCCGCTCCGCCTGCTGCCAGTGCTGCTGCTACCCCAACAATATTCCCAGTTCCCATCGCTGCTGCAAGAGCAGCAGAACAGGTTTTCCACTGTGCTGTACCATCTTTTTTCTGAAATAATCTGCCAAATGTACTGCGTAAAATCGTTGGAATACCAAAAATCTGAAAAAATCTGGTACGTACACTGATGAGCAACCCTGTTCCCAGCAGCAACACCAGCAAACCACTTCCCCAAATATATTGATTCACTTGTTCCAACATTGCAGTTCCTCCCTATTTTCATAAAATCGACAATCCTGTCATAAACAGATGCTTGACGCTGTGGCTAAAATGGTTATAATAATATTATACACTCATTTCACTTTCTATGCTGTATTCCGTCAAACAGGAGGCCATCACAATGGAAACAACCCAAAAATACTATCCAGACCCTCATGCAAAATATATACTGCAACTCATTTCTTTACCATTGGTATTGATTTTAATTGCTGCTATTCGCTATATACTAATTATTGTACCAGCAACGATTGTCAACTGTATCTGTCTTCTTTTGCTGCTGATATCGTTCCTTTGTATTTTTATCTTACTGCCACTCTGGTTTCGCAATACCAGTTATACCATCACGGAACAAGATATCATCTCTGTAACAGGAATTTTTATTCATCGGGAAAAACGAATGCGACTGCGTGCACTGCAATGCAGTACCATCATTCAGACCCCATTTTGTCAATATACAGGAATGATTTTTCTGCCACTACATGCATACGGGGGTACCATGCTGCTTCTCTTTTTGAAAAAAAAGGATGCCGCCGAACTTTGTATCCGATTTGCCGATTTATTTTATCCCACTACACAGGAGGAACCGCATGCTCCATGAACATCCGATTAAAATTTTTCGCTATACTGCAAAGAATCTCTGGCTTTTAATTTTTCCTTTGCTGCGTTCCGCACATTTTTTTCCATTCTCTGCGAAAGCAGCAGCAGCATGGCTACACGGTGCATGGTTTGACTTACTAATCTGTCTACTCATTCTTACCTATGGTGCAATTCGTTGGTTTTACTGCGGTTTTACCTATAATACAGAGGTCATTCGCAGGCAAAGCGGCGTCTTCTTAAAAAGAGAAATGGAAATTCCCTGTCGCAGCATCACTTCTGTAACAGAAGAACACGCTTTCTATCTGCGTCCATTCGGTGCAGTACGGCTTTCCATTCACACAGGGGCGGAAGACATTGCTGGTGCAGATATGCAATTGCTTTTGTATCGTGCGGATCTAGCTGCCATTCGGCAAGTAATTCCCTTACTGCGTCCTGCCTTGGAAGCAAAACGACATCGACCACACATTACACGTCTGCTGCTGTTTTCGTTTCTGTTCTCCAGCAGCTTATCCGGTGCCGTTTATATTGCTGCAATCTTTTTCCAAGGCGGCAGAATTACAAGAGATTTGCTCGAAGAACTACAAGCAGAAGAATTGCTGATGACGCTCACAGATCAAGCGGCTGTCTACTTCAAAGGCATTCCCCGCATTGCCATTACTGTTTCTATTTTAATTTTAGCAGCATGGCTCATTTCCTTCATTGGCAATCTTTTGCGATACAGTCGATTTCGCTTCCTTGCTGATCAAAAAGCATTTTCTATTTATCGTGGACTGATCTCTCCTTATCGTTATACCCTGCGGCGTGGTGCAGTGAACTATATTGATATTCGTCAAAATCTTATGATGAAACTGCTGCGTTTGATGTCAGTTCATATTAGTTGTCCCGGCTATGGCAATCAAAAAAATGAACTGCCGGTTTTAATGCCGCTGCTGCAAAAATCTCATGCAGCAAATTTTCTACAGCCACTTCTAAAACACCATCCAAATATCATAGAAAAAAAGAAACCTAAGCAAACATTTAGCTTATTCCGCATCTGGCTATTTATCTGGCAGCCGCTTCTGCTGCTCGGCATCGTATTAACTGCAATTCTATTGACAAAACATTTCTTTCCACTCATTTATATGCGTTTCTCTTTTTTTGGCTGGATACTATTTCTACCGTGTAGCTGGTTTCTGCTCATTCGTTTTGTCTCTGCGATTCGCACCCGCATGTGGATTGAGAATGGAAGACTTTACCTGCACTATAGCAGTGGATTTATTTTTCACACCATCATTGCCCCCATTTCCAATGTCGTATGTGTGAAAATCACCCGTACTAGAACAGGAAAACGATGCGGTCTTTGCAATATTTTCTTCTACCTACAGGGAAAACATATACACCGGCATAAGCTCACAGGCGTATCCGAACAAGTGTGGCAGCAAATTCAAGAGGAATTGAAAAAAGAACAGCATAACCCATAGAATACTATCAAAAATAAAACGCATAGAAAATGGACTACTGTAACAAATCTACAGTAGTCCATTTTCTTCTTTTTATAATGCAATTTTTACGCCTGTTCTGAGGATTGGTCTGCTTCTGGTGCAGAAGACTGTTCTACAGGCTTTTCCTCTTCAAATGCAGAAGGATCCATTTTTCCCTGCATCAACTTTTCAAAATCATCCCGTTCAATCTTTTCATGCAACACCAAATACTTTGAAAGCAAATGCAATTGATCCATATGTGCCTGCAACAGCAAAGTTGCCTGCTGATATGCCGCCTCAATCATTCTCCGTACTTCATCATCAATTTCTGCGGCAACTCGATCAGAATAATCCCTAGAAGAACCAAGATCTTTTCCAAGGAAGACCTCATTCTGATCATTTCCATAAACCACTGGCCCCATCTTTTCGCTGAAGCCATATCGTGTGACCATCTTTCTTGCAGTTGCAGTCGCACGTTCCAAGTCATTGGACGCACCAGTTGAAATATCATCCAGTACCAACTGTTCTGCAACCCGTCCACCCAGCAAGGTTACAATGTTTTCTTCCATCTCCTTCTTGCTGACAAAAGACTTATCGTGCTCTGGAAGTGACATGGTATAACCGCCTGCCATTCCTCTTGGAATAATCGAAACCTGATGCACCTTATCTTGATGATCGCAATAATAAGTGCAAACAGCGTGACCAGCTTCATGGTAAGCAGTCAATCGTTTTTCCTTTTCAGAAACCTTATGCGACTTCTTTTCCGGTCCGGCAATCACCTTAATCGTTGCCTCCTGAATTTCCTGCATCGTAATTGCTTTCTTATTCTGCCGTGCAGCCAGCAGAGAGGCTTCATTGACCAGATTTTCCAAATCTGCACCCGTAAAACCAACCGTGGATTTTGCAATTGTTGCCAGGTCCACATCCGGTGCCAACGGACGTTTTTTCGTATGCACACGCAAAATGGCCTCTCTTCCCTTTACATCGGGATAGCCAACTACAATCTGTCGGTCAAACCGTCCTGGCCGCAGCAATGCCGGATCCAGAATGTCTCTTCGGTTGGTGGCTGCAATGACAATCACGTTATCTTTTCCCGTAAAGCCGTCCATTTCCACCAACAATTGGTTCAAAGTCTGTTCCCGTTCATCATGACCGCCGCCCAACCCGGCACCTCTGTGCCGTCCGACTGCATCAATTTCATCAATAAAAATAATAGATGGTGCATTTTTCTTTGCCTGATCAAATAAATCTCGTACACGAGAAGCACCAACACCCACAAACATTTCTACAAAATCAGAACCAGAAATAGAGAAGAAAGGACAGCCTGCTTCACCGGCAACTGCTCTTGCTAACAACGTCTTACCGGTTCCGGGAGGTCCCAATAACAAGACACCCTTTGGAATTCTCGCTCCAATTTCTGTGTATTTCTTTGGATTTTTCAGGAAATCTACAATTTCCTCCAACTCATGTTTTTCCTCGTCCGCACCGGCAACATCTGCAAACGTTGCTTTTCGAGTGTTCGCCTGATTTTTAATATTTGCCTTGCCAAAAGAGGTATATTTTCCGCCGCCATTTGCCTGCCGCATCATAAAAACAAACAGCAAAACCCCCATAACCAACAACAAAATCGTTGGCAGCAGTGTCCAGATCCAAGAGGAATCCTTCACTTTATAATAGTCCATCTGCAAAGGTGCATTGTCATGTTTGGCATTATAATCTTTTCGATAATCTTTTACATCCTCCAAAAATCTTTGAACAGATGGCACCTCATAGGTGATAATACGATCATCCTGCAAGGTCATTTTTAAATCTCCAGTGCCTAAATCCAATGTATATTTTTTTACATCATAGTCGTCGAAATAATTCATGATTTCAGAATATTGTGTATCATTTTCTCTTCCGCCGACATTCTGTGTGATAAAAAATACCCCCAGCAGCAGCAACACAACAACCAATAAATATGCTCCAATTCCCTTACTCTTCTTTGGCGTCAAATTGTTCACTCCATTCTTTTAGGCAGATATATCTGCCGTTCTTTTTGATCGCATGCGAATACGCTTTTTCTGCAATGGTTTTCAATCTCCTGTATGGAAATCTGCAACAGCCGAGTGGTTTCTGCATCCGGCTGCACACGAGCTGCCACACCCAAAAACTCCGCAAAAATCGTACCTTCCTCATCAGCGAGAAAATGCAATGTTTGTCTTCTCTGCGGCGGCACTCGTTTCTGAATCTCCTTTTTTACAGAAGATTCTGATGCATGCCCTGCAAACCGCACATGATCTCCGTACTGCCTGCCCCGCAAGAGAATAACACCTTTTATTTTATCATAATCTAAAAGTATTTTTGATAACTTTTTATGAACAATTAGAGGATTTCGATTTTTTTCCAATCTAATCAGCGTTGCCTCGACAAGAAAACCAGAAAACAGCTGATTTTTTCCCCAATGCAACACCTGCGGCGTTAGTGTTAGGTCCGGTTTTCTATGCTCTATGATAGAAATACAGCCATTCTCACAATGGGCAAAATAGCGATCTGTCAAGTTATAATTACCGCCTGTAGATAGCATTTCCTGTAGTCGATGCAGCCTTGCCGCATCATAAGGAATTCTGAATTGTTCCAACATTTGCATGATACACCGCAGTTGCATGGCAGGATGTTCCGTTTGTAAATCGGAAAGCGTATGGGCATCCGTTTGATGCACTTGTAAAACAGCTGCCGCTTTCTTTGCCATATAATCCTGTTCTGTCTGCAATGCTTGCAGCATACCAATTGCCGTTTGTTCCAATGCCGGATTCAACTGCTGCATTTTGGGTATCAAATCATGCCGAATCCGATTTCGGGTGTAAGCATCTGTTGCGTTAGTACTATCTGTCACATAATCCTGCCCCAACGTTTGCAAAAATGCCTCCACTTCTGTTCGAGTAACTGTCAGCAATGGTCGGATGTACCGTCCTCGTACCGGCGGAATCCCTGCCAGTCCACGCAAGCCGCTGCCTCTTATCACACGATGCAGCATCGTTTCCAAATTATCCGATGCAGTATGTGCAGTCGCAACATGTACTGCCACAACAGATTCAAACGCAGCATAACGGCAATCTCGTGCAGCTGTTTCAATCGAACAATGCTGCCGTTCCGCATATGCTGTCACATCACAACGTATCATTTGCAGCGGTACTTGCAATTGTGTACAAAGTGCCGAACAGAATGCGGCATCTCGTTCACTTTCTGCTCCACGCAATTGATGATTGACATGAATGGCAGTTACCTGCAATTGCAGCGGCTCTGCCAACTCCAACAGACAACGCAATAAACAAACACTATCTGCACCACCGGATAGGGCACAGCAAACCGTATCACCAGCCTGCACCATGTGATGCTGCTGCAAAAACAACTGCACTTTCTCAGGCAATGCTTGCTCTTTTTTATGCCTCATGCTGCATCTCCATATTGGAAAACCGAGTAAACTGACCGTCCCATATCATTTGTACCGTACCCGTTTCACCATGTCGGTTTTTTGCAATGATACATTCTGAAATATTCGGTGTTGGACTTTCTTTGTTATAGTAAGCATCCCGATATAAAAATAGTACAATATCTGCATCCTGTTCAATGGAACCGGATTCTCGCAAGTCGGAAAGCATCGGTCGTTTATCATTTCGACTCTCTGGACCACGGGAAAGCTGTGAAA
This sequence comes from Oscillospiraceae bacterium, assembly GCA_030523195.1. Lineage (GTDB taxonomy): Bacteria > Bacillota > Clostridia > Oscillospirales > Ruminococcaceae > Ruminococcus_C. Next base: position 14,592 of record JAUNJC010000010.1, on the reverse strand, counting down.
GCAGAATGACAGGAATGTCCAGTTCTTTTGCCATAATTTTAAGCTGACGGGTAATTTCTGAGATGACCAATACACGGTTATCGGTTCGGAGCGTAGAGGTCATCAGCTGCAAATAATCAATCACAACCAAACCCACATTTTTCATTCGACGCAGCTTTGCTTTAATTTGCTGTGCCGTGATACCAGCAGTATCATCAATATACATCGGCAAACCACTTAATACGCCTGCACTCGTGGCAAGCCGCACCCAATCATCACTGGTGAGGAAACCGCTTCGCAGCTTATTAGAATCTACCAATGCTTCTGTGGAAAGCAGACGGGTTGCCAATTGCTCCTTAGACATTTCCAATGAAAAAACGGCTACTTCCCGATCCCCTCGCCGTGCAACATTAGCAGCAATATTCATGGCAAAAGAAGTCTTTCCCATACCCGGACGGGCCGCAATCAGAATCAAGTCAGACTTGTTTAATCCAGATGTGATAGTATCCAGATACTGAAAGCCTGTTCTTGCTCCAATATATTTTTCCTTATCTGGACCGGCAATCTTCCCAATGTGATCGTATGCCTCGCAAATTGCATCTCCCAGCTTTACCAGTCCCTGTGTATCTTTCCCCTTCCGAATATCAAAAATACGCTGCTCGGCAGCATCCAACAGCATTTGTGCATCCTGCTCTCCGGTCTGGATATCCTGCAAAATTGACCGGGCAACAAATGCCAGACTGCGAATATAATATTTTTCTGCGACAATATTACAATAGCTTTCAATATTTGCAACAGATGGTACAAGATTGACCAGTGCTCCCAAATAAGCACGCCCTTCCGCTGCGGTATCGAAAATATGCTCTGCCATTGCAGCATTTAAAACAGTAATAATATCTGCCTTTTCGCCGGAAGTAAACATTTGCAGCATAATCTGAAACAATGCTCTATGCTGCTCATTAAAAAAACTATCCGGTTTGATTTTCTCCAAAACAATGGACAATACCGAGGCATCAATCAGAATTGCCCCTAGGATAGTCTGTTCTGCCTCTAGACTATAGGGCAGTTCTGTTTGTTCTATTGTTTCCAGTTCCTGTGCCATCTAAAACTCCCTCATAAACAAGATACGGGCGAACTGTGTCCGCCCATGTCATCCTGCACCCTCTTATGGTATGTCACGCTTCGCCAACTTCTACTGTCACCTTTGCAAGAATACCAGCATACAGACGAATTTCTGCCTCATATGTGCCAAAATTCTTAATATCTGTTTTAAGGGAAATCCGCTTCTTGTCCACTTTACAGCCGTACTGCTGTGCAATCAAATCAGCAATATTACCAACCGTAATGGCACCGAATAGCCTTCCGCCTGTTCCTGCTTTTGCCACTGCTTTCACAGTTTTGCCGTTCAAAATGTCTGCGATTTCCTTTGCCTGCTGCTTTTCCACATCAATCTTGTGAGCAGCGGAAGATTGCTTTCCAGCCAGTTCTGAAAGTGCCTTTGGAGTTGCTTCTACTGCAAGCCCTTTCTTCAACAGCATATTACGTGCATATCCATCTGCTACATTTTTGACTTCTCCCTTTTTTCCAGAACCCTTTACATCCTGCAAAAAAATTACCTTCATAAATGTTCTCCTGCCTTTCTTTTACTTTTTCTCTTCATAGGCTTCCAATACCTGCAAAAGCCGTTCCTTTGCTTCCTGTAATGTAACACCGGCAAGCTGTGTGGCTGCCATCGTCTGATGTCCACCGCCGCCCAGTTCTTCCATAACCAGCTGCACGTTCATTGCCCCTAGGGAACGAGCAGAAATGCTGAAACCACTTTGGTCTGGAAATAATACAAACGAGGCTTCTACCCCCTGAATGCTCAGCAGCTCATCGGCTGCCTGGGCTGCAATCACACGCGTATCCGCATCCTGCATTTTTACAGCAGAGATAGCACTTTTATGATAAATTTCTGCATGTGCCACGATTTGCGAACGGATCTGATACATGGAAATCGTACTGGAAAACAAAGACTTGACCTGTATCGTATCTGCTCCAATCTTTCGCAGATAAGCGGCGGCCTCAAATGTCCGCACACCAGTTCGCATCACAAAATTTTTGGTATCCAATGTAATACCAGCGAGCAGTGCATCTGCATTCGCTGCTGGAATTTCCCCATTTAAGTGAAAATACTGAATGATTTCTGTTACCATCTCAGATGCAGAGGAAGCATATGGCTCATGATGAAATAGAACAGCATTTTCAATAAAGTTGACATTCTTTCGATGGTGATCAATCACTGCCACATAACGGCAAGCTTTGTACAACTCCACGCTCTCCAGAATATCTTTATTATGCGTATCCACAACAATTAAAAGGCTATTGCTGCTGACACGCTCCATCGCCTCTTCCGGCTCAATAAACTCTGGTGGTCGTTCCGCATCTTTCATTCGCCGAATCAATTGACCAGCAAGACAATTTTTCTGATTGACCACAATCGAAACCGGTTTTTTCATCATATCAATGGCACCCGCCAAACCACAAGCAGAACCAATTGCATCCAAATCACCGAATCGGTGTCCCATCAGAAACACCTGATCCGCATTCTCAATCAGCTCCTGCAACGCAGTGGCAACGGAACGAATTTTTGTCTTGGATTTTTTCTCCACGCCCTTGGAAGTTCCACCAAAAAAGCAAAATCCATTTTCTGTTTTTACTGCTGCCTGATCGCCGCCACGTCCAAGTGCCATATCCAAAGATTGATGTGCAAACTTTTCACTTTCTTCCAGTGAATCTGCACCAAATCCCACACCAATAGAAAATGTAATGTGAATACGTCCATTGACTAAAATTTTTCTGGCTTCATCCAATACTTTGAATTTTTCCTGCATAATCACACGCAAATGCCGTGTTTCCATGACAGCATAAAACATATCATTTTCAATCTTACGAATCACACCATTTGTCCCTGCCATAAACTGTTCCAGCACCTTTTCCACTTCAGCAGAAACCTGTGCTTTCTCGCTTTCTTTGGCATACTGCAAAATATCGTCATAACTGTCGATGACCAAAAGCAATACACATGGCTTTGCACTGGCAAAATCCCGCTTCCATTGCAGCAGTTCTGTGACATCTGTAAATTGAAAGGCATGCATCGGAGAAGTATCTTTTTGTGCTGTACAAGAAATGCTATGCACCTGATAGCTGCGATTTTGAAATTCTACAATCTGATCCTGTGGCTGTGAAGCATAAGTATGCAGATGCAGCAATCGCTGCACCAGCTGTTTTCCCTTTCCGGGCTCCTGCAAAATCTGATTGGCGAACGCCGTATTATACCAAAACACATTACCATTTTCCTGCACCAGCACCACCGGTACCATCAACTGTTCCAGTATCGGTGTTTCTGCACTACTCATATCTGCCCGAATCCGATTGATGGGATATCGCCGGCGAAACATAAAAAACAACTGCACAATAAAAAGTGCATTAAACAGCAACGCTGGCAAAAACAGCAATGCAACATGACAATTATCATACAGAAAAGAAATCGCCATCAGCGGCACTGCTATGCTCAGCAGCATCAGCACACCTGTTGTCAACAACAGAATTCGTTTCCATTTGTTTTTCATCGTTCACACCTCCCGTTACACGGCAGCGTTCTTTTAAACTTCCATAATAATGGGCAAAATCATCGGACTACGCTTGGTTTTTCCATAAATATAATCAGAAAGTACATCCCGCAGCTTATTTTTCAGAGTTCCCCACTCTTTCAATTCCTGGGCAGAACAATGCTGCAAGGTATCCAACAGAATTTGTCTTGCCTCTTCCATCAATTCCTCCGATTCCCGTACATAGACAAACCCTCTGGAGATGATATCCGGCCCCGAAACAATTAAATTTGCTGTCCGCTCAATACCGATCACAACAATGATCAGTCCATCTTGTGCCAAATGTTTTCGATCCCGCAACACAATAGAACCAACATCCCCGACACCTAAACCATCTACCATCACTCTGCCAGATGGTACCTGAGATACCACTTTCATAGAAACGCCGTCTGTCTCAATGACGTTTCCGATCTCACTAATGATCACATTGGATTCTGGCATTCCCATAGAATAGGCAATCTGAGCATGCTTTACCAAATGCTTATATTCCCCGTGTACCGGAATAAAAAACTTTGGTTTCGTCAATGCCTGAATCAGTTTCAGTTCTTCCTGACAAGCGTGTCCCGAAACATGAACCTCATACATTGCCTCATAAATCACTTCGGCACCGGACTTCATCAATTCATTGACCACTCTGGTCACATGCTTTTCATTTCCTGGAATCGGATTTGCAGAGATAATGATAAAATCATTCGGTGTAATCACCACTTTTTTATGGCTGTTCATTGCCATTCTAGTCAAAGCCGACATTGGTTCGCCCTGACTGCCAGTGGTAATCAGCACAATCCGTTCATCTGGATAGCGGCTCATCTCATCAATATCAATCAAAATTCCCTTTGGTACATTCAAGTATCCCAATTCCAATGCAGTAGAAATGACATTCACCATGCTTCTGCCAAATACGGCAACCTTCCGATTGCTCCGCTGTGCATTGTCAATAATTTGCTGAATTCGATGAATATTAGAAGAGAACGTGGCAATAATAATGCGTTTCCCAGTTGCTCGTTTAAACAACTTGTCAAAGGACTCTCCGACCGTCCGTTCAGAACGAGTAAAACCGGAACGCTCTGCATTCGTAGAATCTGCCATCAGTGCCAATACACCACGGCTGCCCAGTTCTCCAAATCGTGCTAGATCAATCACATCATCATCAACTGGTGAAAAATCTACTTTAAAGTCTCCCGTGTGCACAATGATGCCAGCTGGTGTATGAATTGCCATCCCAACAGAACCCGGAATGGAGTGGTTCACTTTAATGAATTCTACACCCATACAACCCATTTTCACGGTCCGCTTTGGCTGCACCTCGCAAAGCTTCACCGCATTTGCCAGACCATGTTCCTCCAGCTTTCCCTTCACCAATCCCAGTGTCAGCTTTGTACCATAGACTGGCACATTGACCTTTTTCAACAGATATGCCAAACCACCAATATGGTCTTCGTGTCCATGTGTCAGTACGATGCCGCGCAGTTTATCCCGATTTGCCTCCACATAAGTGAAATCCGGAATCACAATATCAACACCGGGCATATCACCATCCGGAAATGCCAGTCCGCAGTCCAGAATAAACATATCATTACTGCACTCAAACACAGTCATATTTTTTCCGATTTCATTTAAACCGCCCAGCGGAATAATCCGAACCGGTGTCCGCCGCACTTCCTGTTTATGATTGGAACGGCTTTGCGATGCCACAAATGCTGCGGTGCGGGTAACAGTTTTGGAGCGTCCCTTTGTCATCGCAAGTTCTCCGCCATTTTGCTTCGGCATTCTACGCCGATAATTTCGTTTTTTCGGCAGTGCTGCTGCCTTTCCCTCTTTTCCTTCTTTCGTAGCCAAATAAATAACCTCTCTTTCTGCTCGCAAATGCGGCAGAAGGATTGCACAAGCGACGCAATTTCCGTTCTGCTGTCTCATAGTTTGTGCAATTTCCATAGCTGGATACATCCGATACAAATAAATCAAATCAAAAACAAGTTTTGCAACCATCACCATCGTTCAGCAAGCCTGTATACTGCCGCAATGGTGTTCCCTGATCATTGTTCTTTTTATTTGCCGCATTTGCATTGTACGATTGTAAATAAGTATAATATATGATCATGCATTATAAAAAATGCAGCCATTCCCAAACAAGTTTGCAAGTAAACGTTTATTACAAAACCAAAAAACGACAATTTCAAAAGTCGTTTCGGAAACGAACTATCACATGTAGTTTTATTATACGACAGGACTGCCAGAATGTCAAGTTTTTTTATTCTTCACATTTCTAATAGAAATAAAAATGTAAAACGATTTCCTATCCTTTTTATGCTGTTTTTATGTACAAGCAAAATGCGATCTATTGCCCAGCAATAGCATATCAAGTTGCCTGTCTGCATAGATTGTAGTAACATCAACCCCGTACGGGACAATAAGGAGGATACCGCATGGAACTGAAACTGAATCGGGAACGCATTCCCGTCACAGAACGCATTTTGGAGGAAACACAGGAACAAGGCGTAGAGCTGGATTATGTCCTGCCGGATTATGACCCTGAAATTTTCCGCATTATCAGCTGTGAAATGCAGCCATCTGTCATAGACTATCAGCTCAATGGAAATCGGCTCAATTATGAATTACAAGTGGAGATTCACATTCTCTACTGCGGGAATGGCAATCATAACTTGCAATGTGTCAACCAAACCATGCATTACACCAAAAATCTGGAACTGCAAGGCAAACCGGAAAATCCCGCTGTGACTTTACAAGCAAAGACCGATTACGTCAATTGCCGTGCGGTCAGCCGTCGCCGATTAGATGTGAGAGGTGCGGTTTCCGTTCGGATTCAAATTACCGGCGAACGAATACAAGAAGTCATTTCCGATATTTTTGGCATGCATATGCAATGCCGCAAGCAGACGATCGCTTATGCCAGCCAAAAACAGCGTGCTGTGAAAGTCGTCTCCCTTTCAGAAGAAATCGAATTGAACGCTGCCAAAGCACCGATTCATAGCATTCTCCGCTGCACAACACGTGCAGAGCAAGGGGAACAATCTATCATTGCTGGTAAATTTGTAGCACGTGGAGAAGTTGCTGTTTCTATCCTATACCGCTGCGATTCGGAAGAACACCCCGAACCAGAAAGTATGCAGTTTACAATTCCTTACAGTCAAATTATAGATATGGAAAAGATTGAAGAATCCTTTACTGGCATGGCAACCGTGCAGGTCATTCGCTGTGAATGCAAACCAATTGCCAATAAGAGTGGCGAGCAAAACTGTCTGAAATGTGAAGCGGATATTCGCCTCACTTGTATGGCTTGTAAACCAGCATCCGTACAGGTTGTCACAGATGCCTATTCCACTGCCTATCTCTGTGACTGCACCAGCACGCCGCTGCGGATTGACGGCATTCCCGTTCCCCTGAAAGAACAGTTCTCCTGTACAGCTGCTATTCCTGCTGGTGATACCCCTGTAGACTTTGTCAACGATTTGCAATGCCGTATTAAAAATGTCAGTGCCGCTGCTGTACCGGAACAAAATCGAATTCGAGTGAGCGGCATGCTTTGTTGCAGTGTCCTGGCAAAAGATAATGAGGGAATGCCATTCTTGCTGGAAAAGGAAGAAGCATTTGAGGAATTGCTTACCACAACCGTTCCACTAGAACAGGCAACGCTCTGTGCAGAAGCAGAACCGGCAGAAGCCTCTTTCCACCTTGCGGCAGACGGCAGCATTTCCATTAAGGCATCAATCTCTCTGCATGGTATGCTGTATCCAGCAGCACAGGAAACCTGCCTTTCTGCGGTTACAGTCGATGAAAACCGCAAAAGAACACGAGACAGCGACTGTGCGTTGCGGCTCTATTATGGAACGGTTGGCGAATCCGTCTGGGAAATTGCCAAACGCTGCAACACTAAAGTATCCGCTATTTCTATGGAAAATGACTTGACAGGCGATACGCTGACAAAGCCCGGTATGCTATTTATTCCAATTGTATATTAAGGAGGCAACGCTATGGCAAAAGATATTTATGAGGATATCGCAAGGCGAACCGGCGGTGATATTTATATCGGCGTTGTCGGTCCTGTCCGAACTGGTAAATCCACTTTGATTAAACAATTGATGGAAAAACTGGTCATTCCCCATATTCCAGAAGAATCCAAACGACTGCGTGCAGTAGATGAATTGCCTCAGTCTGCTGCCGGTAAAACCATCATGACAACCGAACCGAAATTTATTCCAGAAGAGGCAGCAGAAGTTACCATCGGTGATCACACACACTTCCGTATTCGCATGGTAGATTGTGTCGGCTATATTCTGCCCAGTGCATTGGGCTATATCGAAAACGACATGCCTCGCATGGTCAAAACACCATGGTTTGAAGAAGAAGTTCCGTTCGGCATGGCAGCAGAAGTCGGAACACAAAAAGTCATCACAGAACACGCAACGGTAGGGCTTGTGGTAACAACAGATGGCAGCATTACCAATCTGCCACGGGAAGAATACGCTGCCTGTGAAGAACGGGTCATCCAGGAGTTACAACAACTAGAAAAACCATTTGTAATACTGGTGAATGCCGTGGAACCCCACAGCCGCCAGACAGAAACACTCTGTGAAAATTTGCGGCAAAAATATCATGCTGCTGTCCTACCGGTTTGCTGTCCGGAACTGGATGAAACCGATATTCAAGCCATCCTGACACAGCTGCTCTATGCCTTCCCGATTCGGGAAGTGGAAATCCAAACAGCTGGATGGATCACGGCACTGGATACAGAACATTGGCTGCGGAAATCCGTCTTCTCCAGCATTCGAGCCGCTGCGGAACCACTGCAATATGTGCGAGATGTGCCACAAATGACAGAAACCCTCGCTTCTGCGGAACACATTCTTTCTGCCTCTGTCAAACAAATTGACCTTGGTACCGGTCATGCAGTTGTATCTGTATCCATGAATCCTGCCCTCTTTTATCAAATTCTGGGCGAAACAACTGGTTTACAACTAACCTGTGAAAGTGATCTCTTCCCAGTTCTGACAGAACTCTGCAAAATTAAAAAGTCCTATGATCGAATTGCACCAGCACTAGAGGCAGTAGAGGCAACCGGCTATGGTATTGTTATGCCGCAGCTGGAGGAAATGTCATTAGAAGAACCAGAAATCATTAAGCAAGGCGGCAAATATGGTGTCCGACTGCGTGCTTCTGCACCGTCTATTCATATGATGAAAGCCTCCATTCATACCACAGTCAGCCCAATTGTAGGCACCGAAAAACAGAGTGAAGAACTGGTCATGTACCTATTGGAGGGATTTGAGGAAGACCCTACAAAAATCTGGTCTTCCAACATCTTTGGAAAATCTCTGCACGAACTAGTCAATGAAGGTCTGCACAGTAAACTCAGTAAAATGCCAATGGAAGCACGTCTGAAATTACAAGAAACATTGGAACGGGTCATCAATGAAGGCTGTAGCGGTTTAATTTGTTTCATTTTGTAACACGTTATATTCATGAATTCTATAAATCTATCTGCTATACTAAAAACGGAGTTTCGATTCCAGGATAGAGGAGGCATTGGGTTTATGGATTCAAAAATAAATGAACTGATTACAGCAATGATTACGCTGTATCATGATGATCCCAAACGAATTCACCATTTTATGAAAGTATATGCCTTTGCCAGTGCAATTGCACACAGTGAGCAGGTCAACGCACAGCTGCAACTGCGAATTGAAGCTGCTGCACTGGTACACGACATTGGTATTCACGCTGCAGAACGCAAATATCGTTCCGCTTCTGCTGCCTATCAAGAAAAAGAAGGTCCGCCGCTTGCCCGTGCTATGCTGCTGGCAATTGGTTTTTCTGAGCCATTTGTGGATCGAGTTTGCTTTTTGGTCGGCCACCATCACACCTATACCGAAATCGATGGCATTGACTTTCAAATTTTAGTAGAAGCTGATTTTTTAGTAAATGCCAGAGAAGAAAAAATGACAAAAAAATCTATTCTCCATTTTCGGAACGTTTATTTTACAACAGAAACCGGAAAACAATATTTAGACGAAACCTATGGATTAAACCGATTAGGTGATTAAACGATAATATATGTTCATCACAAAAAATGAGCAGTTCCGTTGAGATACGGAAACTGCTCATTTTTATTTTTGTAAACGCTTACAGTTGGTACGAAAATCCATTTTCGGATTTCTTTTAGAAAACTTGTTCGAATCATTCGATAGATTCGCTACGCTGTCTGCCTATGGCGTAGAATGGAAACCATCATTTAAAAATTGATTTCTGTATTACAACTGGTCTGCAATTCTATAAATCAACTGCTCTGATTTCTCCCAGCCAAGGCATGGATCTGTAATGGACTTTCCATAAACACCCTCGCCAATCTTCTGAGCACCATCTTCAATATAGCTCTCAATCATAAAGCCTTTAAACAAAGCACGAATCTCATCACTGTGACGGCAGCTATGCAGTACCTCGTTGCAAATACGGATTTGTTCCAGATACTTTTTGCCAGAATTGGCATGATTTGCATCCACAATTACCGCCGGATTCGCAAGATTTTTCTTCTGATACAGTTCACACAGCCGAATCAAATCTTCATAATGATAGTTCGGCAGCGATTTTCCCTGACTATCTACATAACCACGCAGAATGGCATGAGACAATGGATTACCAGCAGTGTGTACTTCCCAGCCACGATACAGAAAGGTATGACTTGCCTGTGCAGCAACCAGAGAATTCATCATAACAGACAAATCCCCACCCGTAGGATTCTTCATACCAACTGGAACATCCAATCCACTTGCAGTCAGGCGATGCTGCTGATCTTCCACAGAACGTGCACCAACAGCAATATAGGACAGCAGATCAGATAAATACCGATGGTTCTCTGGATACAGCATCTCATCTGCACAAGTCAAACCAGTCATTTCTACTGCCTTTGTATGCATCTGCCGAATAGCAATCAACCCTTGCAGCATGTCCTCCTTTTTCTGTGGATCTGGCTGGTGTACCATACCCTTGTAGCCTTCCCCGGTTGTTCTCGGCTTGTTGGTATAGATTCTTGGAATGATAATCAGCTTATCTGCCACTTTTTCCTGTACCTTTGCCAAACGGCAAGTATAGTCCAAAACGGCATCTTCCCGATCGGCAGAGCAAGGTCCAATAATCAAAAGCTTTTTATCAGATTCCCCGGTAAATACCTTCTGAATCTCTGCATCTCTTGCTGCTTTGACTGCAATCAACTTATCAGACAATGAAAACTGCTTTTTTAATTCCTGTGGAATCGGTAACTTTCGGATAAATTCCATATTCATATTAAAAGACTCCTTTTTTCTTCATTTGCCCTATTATTATAAACCATTTTTCGTATAATTGCAAGTATTTTTTACATTTCGCCGAAATAAGCCGCTTTTTGCATCTGTTTTTAGAAAGTGCCTTGCAATTTGATACCGAAAATGATATAATGAAAACCATCCTACCATTCAAGAAACAGAAAGAAAGGAAGAAAAAAGATGCCAAATTTCATTTTGATTGGAATGCCCGGTTCTGGTAAAAGTACATTTGGAAAAATAGTTGCCGATTCCATGCACTATGCATTTCTGGACACAGATGATATGATTATGGATACCTATCACCGTGATCTCATGCATTTAATTGATCAATATGGTGTAGAAGGATTTATCACACTGGAAAGTGAGATTTTACGGCAGATACAAACAAAAAATACAATCATTGCCACTGGCGGCAGTGCCATTTACAGTGATGCGGCAATGCAGCATCTAAAGCAAATTGGGAAAGTGGTCTATCTCAAAAAAACGCTGCCAGAAATTGCTGAACAAGTAGGAGATCTGGTCACCAGAGGCGTGATATGCCGCTGCGGTCACACACTGCCTGAAATCTATCAGGAACGCTGCCCTCTCTATGAACAATTTGCAGATATCATCGTACCACTAAATGGATACTGTGTTGCAGAAGCGGCAAAAATAGTAACCACAGCAATCGCAGATTCGCTGAAAAAATAAGTTGTTCTCTATGTATTCAAAAATAAAGATAAAAACAAAAACAGCAGAATCGTTTGCTTATACAAACTGTTCTGCTGTCATTTTTATGAAGAAAAATAAACCGCCTTGCCGTCATGCGGCGAATAAAACCAAGCTAAAATAGCAAGGTGGGTATCCGCCCAAATTCTTCACGCTCCCTTCGTCCGCCGAAACGGGAGGTCTGCAATCCAAATCCGGAGCTAAATTCCCTTTCAAAAAGTGTTGGATTATAAAAACCGCATTGTCACGCAAGTGCAAACTGCAACAAGGCAGTTATATTTCTCTTATCTATAGTATAACACATCTTTCTGAAAAAATCAATTCTTTTTTCAAAAAAATTGATTCCAGATTCCGCTTATTCCTCGTCTTCTTCCTCTTCGTCATCATCATCATAAATTTCATTCAGACGCTCCAAGAACAGGTTTCCGATTTTCTCAAACTCTTCATCTTCTTCAATCGAAACCAACATATCCTCGCCGTCTATCGTTTCACTCTTTAAAATTACAAACTCGCCATCATCCTCTGCCAAAGCATCCTCGTCTTCGCCATAATATGGCATGAGTGCATAGTATGTATCCTCCTGATACTCCATGACATCCAGCAACTCAAATACTTTCTCGTTCCCGTCCTCATCTTCCAGTGTAAACAGATCCGGTGTAAATTCGTTTCTTTCTTCCGACATTGCTGTCCTCCTGTCTGCTCCCGAAAGAGCGGTTATATTCCGGCAACGCCTTTGCATTGCTGTAAGACTATTATACAATATGTGCAGAAAAAATGCAAGGGGTTTCTGCAAATTTGTAAAACTTTTTACATTTTGACGAAATGTCAAGAAAATTTCTCCTGCATCTCTAGATGATTGCTCTTCTTATCTATATGAAACAGAAACCGATTTTATACCAAATATAAAAATAAATATTCTCATTTTTCACTACAACAACTGCCCAGAAAGCATTTCATTTGCATTTAACGATTACAAAGCTGGCAACCAAGAAAAGTAAGCAGTGTATGATGTTTTTTACAACGAGGAAAATTACAATTAATGGGATCCTTTTCATCAGCAAGTGCAATCCAATCCTTCAATATATTAGCATCAACATGACTTATATTGATGTTAGAAATAAAAGAAGCAAACTTTTTTAGACAGGGAATTAATAATTCTACATTTGGTTCGTAGTCAAGTTTTTCCCACCCCAATTTATTTTCAGCTTCTTGTATTACTCTCAGCATAAATGCCTTGTTTTCACAAAAAGTATCTGGATTCCACGGCATATTGCAAACATCAAATCCAACTGTACCAATTCCCAGTGTCTGATCTTTTTCTGCAAGCCATACAATTAATCTTTTCTCATCTATTGTTTTTGCTAAGAAAGAACCACTTAATAAAATCGTGTTGATCAATACGTCCGTTAATCCATTCTGCATTTCCAACCAAGTATCAACTGGCGAAGACGAATCCAATCGAATGATATTGCTCATACTGCCTCCGTTCATTTCAATTATGTAAGCGAAACAAGAGCAGATTGTTTCATCCTATGGAGCGTATCTTCAAGAGAAATACATTCTGCATACCTTCCATTCCACATAAAATCATTATAGTACCGATAGCTGTTTGCTGCTGTCATAAATGCATTATCAAATGTGGAATTTGCATATGCGGGCACAATCATTTTGAAACCGTGTTCAAATCCACATTTTATGGTTGCATCTATGCAATAATCTGTTTGCAGCCCTGCTATAATCAATTCTGTTTCGCCAATAGAATGCAGATAGTCCAGTAATCCCGTTCCATGGAATGCACTATTTACTGTCTTATCATATATCTTTTCTCCAATAAGCGATTGAAACGCATCATAAATTTCAAAACCATCCGTCCCTTTGGTCAATGCCTGACCAGCTCCATCATCATGCCTTACATAGATCACTTCTATGGCATTTTCTCTTGCAGTCTGAATCAACGCTTTTACATTGGAAACGAATTTATCAAAACAATATAGTTTTTGATTGACAATCATCTTCTGTGCATCAATAACGAGTAATACCATTTGATCTCCTCCATACTTTTACCAAAAACTGAAACAAATTGTTTTCAAATATATAAAACTAGAATTTCTATTTTTCAGCCAGAATAGCATTCATATTCCCATGTGCTACAGTCTATGCATACCTCTACACCATGTTCTGCTATGTGATCTGCAATATCATTCTTCATACCGCCTTGCAGAACAATCATACAGATATCTTCCCGATTGAACTCGATTTCCATATAGGATAAAGAAAGCATCTTTTTTATGGATTCTATGCGGATCAGATTTCCGTCTGCATCCCTGATATCTTCATCATCATAGCATTCTTTTACCATTTTACAACATGCATCTACAATTTCCTCTGCATGTTCATAAATATGATCCACCTCCCTAAAAATTACGTCTTTCTTTTTCTCATCATATTCATTGATTATGATTTCATCAATAGCAATATTTTCAATTCCAAATTTTGGAAAAATCGTTCCAGCAGCACTGATTTGATCAATATAGGAATCCAACGCAAAGACCATTCTTCCATACTTTTCATCTTCTATGACAAGATCAGAAACATACTTTTCCCGATACTGTGCTCTCTCCTTCTCTCGTTTATGCTCCGATATTTTATAATGGACATTGAGGACAGCAATGGTAAGCACCCACCATAATAAAATAAGCAGCCCCATTATGTATCCTTGCGAATTCTCTGCAAAAAAGAGATAAAAATGTATTGCAAGCCAAACACTGCCCCACACGCACAGAAAAATGACTTTCAAAATGTTCTTTATTTTTTTAAGCATTTCAACACCTACAATTAAGTCATTTTACAAATAAAATAATTTATCTAGCAATATCCGCATCTTTCATTTTTCCATTTTGATCTGCGTATACAACAACAGTATGCCCCCAGAACATGTC
>JAUNJC010000102.1 GCA_030523195.1 Oscillospiraceae bacterium | reverse complement strand
ATTTTTTCTGCTTCTGTCATGGTTTCTCCTCCATTTTTTTAAAATTTCTATGCCAAGGATACAATAGTTACACCGTCTTCTCCTTCCCCAAAAACACCAAGCCGATAGCTTTTCACATATTTCAATTGCTTGAGCCGCTGATGTACTGCCTGCCGCAGCTGTCCCGTTCCCTTGCCATGAATAATGGTCACGGTTGAAACATGCGACAAAACCGCACGATCTAAAAAGGCATCCATCTGATAAACACCATCATCACAGGTACAACCTCGAATGTCCAGTTCCATAGAACCGCTGCGTTCTGTTTTTGCAGAAACCTGTCCTGTTTTGGGGGCTGATTTTTTGGACTGCTGTTTTACTGACCGGTTAGAAATCAGCCGCAAACGTTCCGGCTGCATTTTTGTCTTCATCGCACCAATCTGTACAAATAGCCGATTATTGCTATCTGGCAGGCTGACAACCGTTCCCTTTTGTTTGGTATCTGCCACCATGACCGTATCACCGATTTTCAATGCCCTCGGCAGGCTGTACTGCTCCGATTCCTGTTCTTCCAACGGATTCGCTGTTTCATACAAATGCCGGAACCGCCGTTTGCTGCCAGATTTCGCCGAGATGACATCGTCTGAAAAAGTTGCCCGTTCCTTTTCTTTCCGCAGCTTTTCCAACTCTTCAATCAATGCATTGGATTCCGCACGAGTCTGCTCGACAATCTGCATCGCCTGCAAACGCGCCTGTTCCATTTTTTCCGCTCGATTTGCCCGAATTTCTTCCAACGCCTGTTTTGCCTGTACAGCAG
The DNA here is from genome assembly GCA_030523195.1 of Oscillospiraceae bacterium. Classification (GTDB taxonomy): domain Bacteria; phylum Bacillota; class Clostridia; order Oscillospirales; family Ruminococcaceae; genus Ruminococcus_C. The sequence continues at coordinate 7,018 of JAUNJC010000102.1, read as the reverse complement.
CTTCTTCTGTCTGCCGTTTCTCCTCCTGAATTGACTGCAATTGTTCTTCTAAAGTCTGCCGTGTCTGTTCCAGCTTTTCCACGGCTCGCTCAAACCGCACATTTTCCTCACTCACCAAAGTCTGTGCATAGTGGATAATCGCCGGATTCATGCCCAGCCCCTCTGTAATCGCAAATGCATTGGACTTTCCCGGAGACCCTAAAATTAACCGGTACGTCGGCTTCAAATTGACAATATCAAATTCACAAGAGGCATTTTCTACTTCCGGTTGTTCCGTTGCATAGAGTTTCAACTCTTGATAATGCGTGGTCACCATCATTTTTGCCCCATTCCTGTGCAGCTGTTCAATAATGGCAACTGCCAGTGCTGCCCCTTCGACAGGATCCGTTCCTGAACCCAGTTCGTCAAGCAGAACCAGTGAACGATCATCTGCCTGCTCCAGAATCTCAATTACCTGTTTCATATGGGCAGAGAAAGTCGAAAGATTCTGCTCAATGCTTTGCGTATCTCCAATATTCGCAAATACCGTTTCAAATACGGAAATCTGACTGCCCTCTGCTGCTGGAATCAATAACCCACACATCGTCATCAGTGTCAGCAAGCCGGCTGTTTTCAGTGTAACGGTCTTACCGCCGGTATTTGGTCCGGTAATAATCAGAGTCTTCTGTTCTCTTCCCAATGAAAACGAAATTGGTACTACTTTGTCTGCTGGGATCAGCGGATGTCTAGCATTCTTCAAATCCAATACACCATCATCCGTTACAATCGGACGAAATGCATGCATCTTTGCTGCCAAGTTCGCCTTGGCAAAATAAAGATTCAATTCCGCACAAACCGCATGGTCGGCAATCATGGCATCTGCCCAAGTCCCACAATCGGCACAGAGTTCCGTAATAATACGGTCGATTTCCTCCTGCTCCAGACTTTCCAGCAGCCGCATATCATTGTTTGCCTCTACGACTGCCAGCGGTTCAATAAAGAGCGTCTGTCCAGAGGCAGAGGTATCATGAATCAAGCCTTGAATCTGTCCCCGATGTTCCGCCTTGACCGGCAGAACAAACCGTCCGTCACGGATGGTCACTCTGGCATCCTGCAAACACTTCTGCACATCCTGATTGCGTACCATCTTGTCCAGTGTGTCCCGCAGCCGTTGCCCAGAACGCAATAATTTTCGCCGAATGTCTGCCAAAGCTGGACTGGCAGCATCTGCAAGTTCCTCCTCAGACAAAATACAGCGTTCCAGTTTTTCCAATAAAAACGGCACAGGAGCAAGCCGACTGAATAAATCCTCAAGCGGCGTTTCCACACCAGCACAGTGATCATACCAGTCACATAATGCCTGTACTTGCCGCAGCACACGGGCAATTTCTAATAAATCCTTTAAAGAGAGTTTTGCACCAGATTTTGCCCGCTGCAAAGCGGTACACATATCCTGAAAGGCATAGAATGGCGGTGTTCCAAATTGCACAGCAAGTGCCAATGCAGAATCTGTTTTCTCCAACTCTGCCTGCACAACTGCCAGATCTGTCTGCGGCTGTAAATTTCTTGCCTGTTCTCTTGTGATATCGTTAGCCGCTTCCTTTGCAAGCAGATCCAATATTTTATCTAATTCCAAAGTACGTTCGTTTGGATTCATAGTACCTCCTTGTCACATCAATAGTATTCTCCTATTTTCCAGATGCATCAGAAGATTGCAGCCGCTTATAAAATTGCAGCGTTTGCGGCTGATAATCCAGCTGATACCGAACAAATAATTCCGAAAACTGATTCACGGCCTGCTGCGTTGCAGCATTTAGCCGAAACTGAAACAACCGGTCTGGAGCAGTCAATACAATATGCCGTACCGCATGCAGACCGCCTAACGGCATCTTTACCGCATAATCTTCCTCGGTTGGCTGATAGCAATCTGCACAATAAAAATGCCCTGTTCTCGCAGAATAGAACAGGGATTGCGGAAGATACTCCATACAAACCGGACAAACCAGAACATCCGGCATCATTCCCAGTTCTGAAAGAAACCGCAGTTCAAACAGGCTCTTTAAAAACGCCTCGCTTCGCTTTCCGGTCGTGAGATAATATAATGTATTCAATGTCAGCCGCAAGATAAAATTTTGCTGCTGTCCCTGCGGCACGGCATACCGAATCAAATCAAAAAAATAAGATGCCAATGCAAGCTGTGTCAAGCTTTCCCGCAGGGCATAGAATAAATAAATCGGCTCTGCACTTTCTACATAGTACTTGCCGTTTTTCTCAGAAAGGCAGAGCTTTGCATAGGCAAATGGTTGTGTGGCGGAGAGATTTTTGCTGTTTGCCTTTTTCGACCCCCGCACAAACACCTCCATCACACCTTGTGTTTTCGTCAAAATATCAAGAAAACGACCGGCATCCCCTGCCTGCCGTTCCTGTAGAATCAGACATCGTTTCGTGATAAGCATGATGGATCGGTTTCCTCTTCTGTATTTTTACTGCGGTTGCAGCCTGTTTAAATGCCAAATAATCTTCCACTTTTCCTGTTTGACAAAAACAATCCCAGAGATCTTTTTGCATATTCTTTCACCTCAAAGATAGTATAACAGAAAACAGTCGCTTTTATAGGTGGGAATTTGTGCTGTCTATGTTAGGATTGCTTGCTGTCGCTCAAACCGAAATTCCGAATCAAGCCATCCCGATTCCGCCAGTCCTCTTTCACCTTGACCCAGCACTGTAAGTTGACCTGAATCTGAAAGAATTGTTCCAACTGGATTCTGGCACGGCTGGCAATCTGTTTCAGCATGGCACCTTTCTTCCCAATCAAAATGCCCTTATGCGAATCTCGTTCGCAATAAATAACGGCATCAATGTCCAGCAAATCCTTGTCCTCCCGTTCTGCCAGACGCTCTACCGCCACGGCAACACCATGCGGTACTTCATCCCGCAGCAAACACAAAACCTGCTCTCGAATCATTTCTGCAATCAACACCTGTTCCGGCTGGTCAGTAATCTTGTCATCTGGAAAATAATGCGGTGACGGCACTGCACAACGACAGACGGCTTCTTCTACCAAAGAAACCCCATCCTGCTCCGTCACACTGATGGGAATGATTTCTGCAAACGGGAAAGCGGTATTCCATACTGCAATTCGCTGCATTAAGACAGTCTTATCCTCCAACAAGTCAATTTTATTCAACACCAGCATAACAGTTGTTTTCGACTGCCGAAGCGGCTGCAAAAAAGCAAGTTCCTGCTCTGTTGGCTGACGGGTACAATCTGCCACAAACAGAACCACATCCATATCATTGACAGCGTCCTTTGCCGCTTGCAGCATATAGTTACTTAGCTTATTTTTCGGTTTATGCAAACCGGGCGTATCCATAAAAACCATCTGCGTCTCGCCGACAGTCTTGATCCCGGTAATTCTGGTTCGAGTAGTTTGCGGCTTATCACTAACTGAAGCAATCCGTTCTCCAACAACAGCATTCAGCAGAGAAGATTTTCCCACATTGGTTCTGCCAGAAATCGTTACAAATACTGATTTTGTCATCCTTTACTCCTCTGAAAGAAAAGTAGCATCTCTGGAAACTCCAAGTTCTGCCAACACTGTTTCTTCTTTCTCTCGCATTTGCCGCTCTTCCAATGGAGAATTCTCATGATCATACCCCAGAAGGTGCAGCATAGAATGTACCGTCAAGAAACCAATTTCCCGTTCCAGAGAATGCCCATACATTTCTGCCTGCCGCATAGCAGTTTCCAGTGAAATGACAACATCTCCAAGCAAAGCATAACCAGTCTCCTTGCTGATATCATATTTTCCATTTACGCCAAGTGGAAACGATAATACATCTGTCACACGATCTTTCTGGCGATAAATTTTATTCAAATTCCGAATCTCTGCATTGCTGACAAACGAAACACTCACTTCCGCATCGTGAGGGAACTGTTCCATCACCAGAACCGCCTGACAACAGCGGCGAATCAACAAACGAATACCTACTGGCACTTTCACTGCCTTCTGATTATTTTTTACCATAACCTTTACACGCATCACTTTTCAACCTTTCTATCCCGATGATAGTACTTCTCATAGGCACGAATAATATCTTGTACCAAACGATGCCGTACCACATCTTTATTTGTAAATTCCTGCATAGCAATCCCTTCTACATTCCGCAGTACCTGCATTGCCTCCAGCAATCCGCATTTTCGTTTATCCGGCAGGTCAATCTGGGTAATATCCCCTGTAATCACCATCCGGCTGTCTTCTCCCAAACGGGTCAAAAACATTTTCAACTGCTCTGAAGTCGTATTTTGTGCTTCATCCAATATAATATAAGCATGATCCAGTGTTCTGCCCCGCATATAGGCAAGCGGTGCCACTTCAATCAAACCACGTTCCAAATTCCGTTGAAATGCCTCTGCCCCCATCATTTCAAACAGAGCATCATAAAGCGGCCGCAGATACGGATCTACTTTGTTCTGTAAATCTCCCGGCAGGAAACCCAGCTTTTCTCCAGCCTCTACTGCCGGACGAGTCAAAATAATCCGGCTGACTGTGTGCTGCTTGAACGCTTTCACTGCCATCGCAACGGCAAGATACGTCTTTCCCGTACCAGCTGGTCCAATGCCAAATACAATGGTGTGCTTTTGCATTGCAGTTACATACCGTTTTTGTCCAACCGTTCTTGCTCGTACAACCTTTCCCGTTGCAGTCAGGCAGATGCCACCGTCTGTCAATGTCTGCAATTCCTGTCCTTCTCCGTCACTGACCATTGCAGCTACATAGCGAACCGTCTGCTGCGTAACAGGCTGTCCCGTTTCCAGCATCTGCAATAATGATTTCAGAGCGACTGCTGCTTGTGTCGTTCCGGATTCTGCACCATTGATCTTAATTTCTGCACCACGGCAAATAATCGTCACTTGATAAAGCTGTTCCAATGTCCGAATATTCTCATCAAAATTCCCACAAAGTGCCTGCCACTGTGCAGGATCCTGCATCTGAAGTATCTGTTCTGCCATAAAGTCCAAGCAGTCCCCTTTCTATTATGCTCTTTTTTATTATACCATATCTTTTCCGTATTGGAAACTATTTTTTCTGTATTTCACAAAAATTTTTCCTGTCTTCAAAATGATGATAGAATCTATGACATATTCTTGAAAAACCCTCTATTTTCCTTATATTATTTTAAAATAGGATGTCCAATAAAACGCTTTTCACAACATTTCGCCCAATTTCTAATTTTATTTTGTATATTTTTTATATCTTTACTGCAAGTTTCACTTGACGATTTTGAAAAAATATTGTATAATATTTTTAACAGCTCCAAATACACCCTTGTTTGCAGCTGTTAACGCCCTGCAATCCGACAGGATTGCAATATTTTGATACGGAAGGAGAAACCGTGCAAACAGTACGGTTGTACAAGCAAGATGAAAAATATTTTATTTGCCGCTTCGGAATGTGTGCCCTTCGTCAAAACCGGCGGATTAGCCGATGTTGTCGGTGCACTGCCGAAAGCTCTTTACAAGGGAGATTATGACGTGCGTGTCATTCTGCCGAACTATACTTGCATTCCGTGGGAATACCGTGGAAAGTTCCGCTACCTCAATCATTTTTATATGGACTATGGTCAGAGAAGCGAAAATATGTTTGTCGGCATCATGCAATATGAATATGAAGGTATTACATTCTACTTCATTGATAACGAATATTATTTTAAATGTGATAAGCCCTATACAGATTCCGTTCGCTGGGACATTGAGCGTTACATCTTCTTCTGCAAAGCTGTTCTGGCAGCCATGCCCGTCATTGGATTTCACCCAGATATCATCCATTGCCATGACTGGCAAACTGGTATGATTCCAGTATTCCTAAAAAGTACATTTGCAACGCACAGCTTCTATTGGGGCACCAAATCCATCATGACCATCCACAATCTAAAATTCCAAGGGGTTTGGGATATTAAGCACTTCCTCTATAATACCAATTTACCACGCTATATGTTCACACCGGATAAACTGGAATTCAAGAAAGATGCCAATATGCTCAAGGGCGGCTTGGTTTATGCAGATTACATCACCACCGTCAGTGAAACCTATGCAGAAGAAATTAAAACGCCGTACTATGGAGAACAGTTAGATGGATTGCTTTGTGCAAGAGCACGTTCTCTCCGTGGGATTCTGAACGGCATTGACTATTCCGTTTACAATCCGGAAACAGATCCAAAAATCTCGGTACATTATACCGTAAAGGATGCAGTAGAAAAGAAAAAAGAAGCAAAACGTGCTTTACAGCAGGAACTGGGACTTCCAGTGGATGACAATAAGTTTATGATTGCCATTATCTCCCGTCTAACGGATCAAAAAGGTTTGGACTTGGTAGATTGGATTACCGAACGCATTGTAGACGAATTTACCCAATTTGTCATCATCGGCACAGGGGAATCACGCTATGAAGATATGTTCCGGTACTATCAGGGACGGTTTCCGCAACGTGTTTCTGCCAATATTTTCTATTCCGATCCACTTGCACATAAGCTCTATGCCGCAGCGGATGCTATGCTGGTGCCTTCTCGCTTTGAGCCATGTGGTCTGACACAATTAATTTCACTCCGCTATGGTACGGTTCCAATCGTACGGGAAACCGGTGGTTTGAAGGATACCGTTGAGCCATACAACGAATTTGAAAAGACTGGCACTGGCTTTACGTTCCATAACTATAATGCAGATGATTTGTTGTATACCATCAATTATGCAAAAAATATCTATTTCAATCATCGAGAAGACTGGAATGATATTCTCTGCCGTGGTATGCAAAAAGACTTCTCTTGGGGCAGTTCTGCATTGCAGTATCAGGGAATGTATGATTGGATTCTGCGTGGTATGCAGGGATAAGAACAAAATTGTTAAAAAATATTCCAAATATATACTGTCCGATATTGCGAATCTATGATTTACAATAAAACCGAATATAATAAACATCCCCCGGCAAAGCTGCACCGCCCCAATTTGTACAGACAGCAGAAAAACGCCCCCTATGGCGTAA
>JAUNJC010000009.1 GCA_030523195.1 Oscillospiraceae bacterium | reverse complement strand
TTTTCTTTTTCGGAGCGGCAGTACCTTCCTGCTGGCTAATTCCATCCAAATCCTCATATAACTGCGAGGTTTCTGCCGCAGAATATGTCTTGACTGGTGCAGCATGTTTGCCGCCTGCATTGGTCTGAAATGCCTGCGTACTGCCGATTTCCCAGTCTGGTTCTGGTAAATCGGCATCCTGCGGATACGGAGAATCTTCCAATTCTGGTGCAGCAGATGCTGCAAGCGGTGATTCTTCTACTGCATGGGAAATCACTTTCTTTTCCGGTGCAGCGTGGGAAACAACAGAAGATGTCTCCGCAGCATGAGAAACCACTGACCGCTGCGGTGGTTTGCCCGTGGCTCGTCCGGTATCATCTAAAATTTCCCGCAAAAGGGCATCCCGCTCCTGTGGGTCTGTTTTACGTTCCTGATCCATACAATTCCTCCTCTGTTTGCTCTGTAATCAAATACTGTACGGGGAGATCTGTTGTTTCTCTGGGTAATCTGTCTGTAAAACAGGCAGACGGACAGTACCCCACCCGTATCAACTGTGGATGCTGTTGTAAAAAGCGGTCATAATAGCCGCCGCCATAGCCAAGCCGATAACCATCATGATCAAACGCCAGACCGGGTACCAGACAAACGCCGCCGCTCTCTGGCAATTCCAAGACTGGACAGGCAGCATCTGGCTCTAAAATCCCATAGGCTCCTTTTTGCAGCTGCTGCGAACTGGTCACCTGACAGAAAACCATCTGTCGGTCGGGCAGACATTTGGGCAGCCCAACTATTTTTCCATCCTGCCATGCCTGTGACAAAATCCATTCGGTTTCCGGCTCTGCAACCGTTGCCGCATAGGCAAGCAGCAAATCACACTGCCGATAGATTGTCGACTGACAGAACCGCTCCTGCATCGCAAGATCACAGGCAGTTTTTGCACTGCTGGTACGCTGTCGGCGAATGGTACGGTAGTACTGGCGGAGCGTCTGCTTTTCTGTTTGCAAATCAGACATCAATGATCGCCTGCCGAATCGCTTCGCTTTTCTCCGTGCCGCAGAGTGCTGCCACCAGTGCCAGACCAAATTCCACTGCAACACCTGCCCCTCTTGCCGTAATATAATTTCCATCCTGTACAACACCATCTGTGCCGACAATTGCACCTGTTAAATCAGATTCAAAGCCCGGATAACAAACAGCATGTTTGCCTTGCAGCAAACCTCTATGCCCTAAAATAGAAGGGGCTGCACAGATTGCTGTCAGGTAGCGTCCCTGTTCTGCACAATATGTGATGGCAGCTTGTACCTGTTCCGATGCCTCCTCGTTCAAAGTCCCCGGCATACCGCCCGGCAGAACAATCATTTCCAATTCCTCATTGAACTGCATTTCGTCTTGTGTGATGTCCGCTGTCACGGAAATCCCGTGAGAACCAGTCACGATTTTTCCCGTCACACCAACTGTAACAACCGTTTTCTTGGCACGCCGCAGCATATCAATCGGAGCAATCGCTTCGGTTTCTTCAAATCCATCTGCTAAAAACACATATATCATGAAAACTTTCCTTTCTGTTTATGAATGGCTTCCGCCTTCATTTTCTTTTTGTTTCCAGAGCACGCAAATCTATTTTCATACATTCGTTCCCTTGTCCCAGTGAATCAGCATATCTCCCTTTTCCAGCAAATAGGCTGGATAATAGGATGCCTTCGCCTGCCGCAATCCGGCAATGCCTAAATCTTCCTCCCGATTGATATAGAGATATCTGCTGGCAAATCGTTCTGTAAACGCCTGTGTCAAGGCAGTATATGCACCAGCATAGGAAATATCTGCCTTTTCAATATGCGTCACAAACGTATCTTGATTCAGTGGTTCTCCAATCGAAAATCCAACCAGCTTTCCATCGACACGCAGCACACCGCCACAAAGCCCCAGCGCTTCAAAATGCGTGAAAAACGTATGAATAGCAAACTGCTCTATCACACTAGAACGGTTATCGTATCCTTCTTTTTCATTGTATAGTGCCGCACTAAACGCAATGCATTCTTCCTGATCGACAGCTGTCAGCGGTGAAAATGTCCAGTTGTACCGGCTGCGGAACTGATTGAGATGATTTCGCTTCTTATGATAGCGTTTTCCTTTCAGCGTGATGAGATCCTCTGTTCGATAAATATAGTCAAAAGCAGCTGCATCCGGCTCCCAGACAGCAGACGGAAACCACTTCTGTAACCATGCCGCTGTTTCTCGTGTCACACCAGTAAACCGCAATGGTTCTCCATTCGGACAGAGCGTCTCCCGCAATTCTTTTAACAGTGCTGCCCAATCTCCGCTGCCACTTGGTACCGTCACATCGGGAATCCCATCTGACGTGTCAAAGGCAGCAATGAGATAAAAATCCTGAAATTGTGCGATTTTGGAATTGCTCGCCCGATACCATGCTAGATTATTGGAAAAACAATACTCACAGCCTTGAAAACCCGACCACCGCAATGCTTTTGTAATCCACGCCTGATCAGAAATCGAAATCGTGCGAAATGTCAGCATATTGTTTGCAACCTCCAGCTTGTTTGTACATATTGCAGCAAGGCTGTCTGAATGGTCTCAATCGACAGCGGTTTCCCATTCTGGCTGCAAGGAAGCACCTTCCAGCCAAGTTTTTCGGCTGCATAGTAAGCTGCCTGCTGACATTGCAGCTGAAAGGCAATGTTTGCCTCATGCAGGTCTTTTTTTCCCGCATCGCCGCCATAGCGTTTAGCAAGCAGCTGTTGCTGCACAGAAACCGGCATATCCAAATAGACAACATCATCTGGTTCCGGCAAGCCCAACCGCTGATATTCATATTCCGCCAGCCAATGCAGATAGGCATCCCACTCCGATTTCGGCAGTTTTCCCATCTGATAAATTGCATTGGAAGTCGTATAACGGCTTGCTAAAATACACGTGCCGCTGTGATATGCCTGTTCCCAGTGCAGCCGATAATTGGCATAGCGGTCAACTGCATAAAAACTAGATGCTGCATAAGCATTCACACCATCCGGTGCATTGGAAAAGTCCCCATGCAGGTACATTTTGACCAGCGAAGCAGAAGGGCTATTGTAGTCCGGAAAGCTGACCGCCTGTACTGCAACACCCTGTTGCTGTAATGCCGTTTGCAACAGTGCAAACTGGGTAGATTTTCCGCTGCCGTCCAATCCGTCCAGCACCAGCAGTTTACCGTTTGGCATAGTATCACCTCAAATGTCCAATTTATGTTTTTTCTTTTGTTTCCTGCATCGCTTGAAAACGTTTCCGTACCGCTGCCATTTGTCCGCAAGTCATTTTTCCCTCTGGACACCCTCCCTGACAACATGCTGGTCCGGCATGGTGAAACAAAGCTGGGGCGGTCTGAATGCAAAGCCGAAGCATTTCGGTTGCCAGATCCCGAATCTCCCACTGTGCCCGATTGCAGCAGCGAAGCTGAAAGAAATGCCGCAAGCTGCGAACATTCATCGTCAACATCATTTTTGTCTCACAGGCATTCGGCAAGACATATCGTGCATCTTCAATGGCTTTTTTCTCTGCCTTGGAACGAGCCGTCTTCTCGGAACAGCCTTCTGCCAGAAACTGCGGATAATAGGTTGCCTGCAAGCGATCTGCCAGAGCATTATAAGCTTCTACTGTCTGCTCCATTGTCTGATGATAGAGCACAGCCGCCTCGGCATCAGCTGCAATCGCTGGCGGTGTCACATAGGTAAACTGATTTTTGCGGACATACCGCTGACTCTGCACCGAAAAAGAAGCAATCCGATGACGGGTAATCTGTGCCAGCAGGGAACGGGAAACGCCTGCAATGCCAAACGTAAAGGTTACGTGTTCTACAGGGCTTTCATGTCCCATTTCTTCCAGCATCCCAACAAAGTGTTCTGCCTGTTCCGGCTGCATTTTATCCATCAAAGCTTCTACAGTTGTATCGGAATAACATAACTTTGCTGCGGCAGCAATCAGCTGTTCCGGCAGCGGCGTATGGGCAATTAATGTCACAGTCAAGACAATGCACCTCCATGAAAAACTGATTTTATTATAACATACTTCCTTTCTCTCGTCAACCAAAACAAAAAGCCAGACGGCATCCAATCGGAAACCGCCCGGCTTGGGGGCATTTATAAAGTTGTTATGCCTGATACGGCAAAAACGGAATCTGGAACATCAAATATTCCATCAGTATTGTCACATCAGCATCGGTTTCTTCCTATATACAATATAGTTATTCTTCAATCACACAGTTTTCTATTCCAAACTCCAACATAATATTAATTAATTCATTGCGAGAACGATTGGTCTTTACAGAAATTTCTTCCAACTTCATTGCAGTTTTCTCTTTTATTCTTATGGAAAACGTTTTATAGCCGTCATCGCCCTTCAAATTTTTCTTTTTTGTAATTTGCAGCTTCTCGCCCATGTTTCTCACCTCTAACATAAATTATAGCTTGACAGCAACCATAATATGTTATATTTTATGTGTGAAATTTGTAGAAATCACCTGTCAACTTACAGATGGTTGATTTGTAATTTATTTCATTTTTTATATTTTCAAAATATATTATAAGGAGAGTTTTCATTATGACTTGTACCATTATTTCAACTGGTTTTGAAAAACAACTAACTTGTAAAAACGAATTGGAAAAACCCTATTCTGATCTCAAACGCACTCTATGGAAAAAAATCTGTGAAGCATATAGCATGGGTTATACGACATTTTATGTAAATAGTAAATATAGTATTCCATTATGGGCAGCAGAATCAATTTGTATTTTGAAACAAAATAACTTAATTAAATTATATATTGTAATTCCTTATGAAGAACAAAGTAAAAATTGGATAGAAGAACATAGAAATCGGTATTTTACAGTTCATGAAAAAGCAGCCGCTCTCCCCGAAAAGGAGAACGACTGCTTCATAGACGGATTCTTAGCCATTTTTTTGCTGCGAAGATTCCTGTTCCGCACGGAAAAGCCATGCCCGTGCCAAGTCCAATGCTGCATACAAGGACGGTCGTTTTGCCGTCTGAATACTCTTGTTTTCGTTTGTAGACAACTGATAAACTTGCAGTAAATCGGCGATGGGGACACTGCCGCTCTGATTCTGATGAATTACCTGAATCATGGTAACATACGGATCACTCATATAACCATAATAAAGACAATTCCCGGACCGTACCAGCGGATACCCTTTGTATAGGAAAAAATTTTGCTCCATTTTAACCATCCTTTCTTTGTATATTGTTTTTGGTGTCTTCTGTTTCTATCTCAATCTTACTGCCAAGTCGTCTGAAAATCTTCATCCGTGTCAAAAATCTCCAGATTATGTCTCAATGCATCCAGATATCCCGAACGGCACTGGAAACTCAGTTGTCCATTGACAGTAATATAGCAATTAAAATCATCCACCTGATAGAACGCTACTGTGCGGTCTTCTTTCCCATCTGCTGTGCGATAGTGAATTTCTGCATCCGGTGTACCAGTCGGGGCATCCCCCAGCACAACTTCCTCTGCTGCGGTTTGCAGCAGGAAAGCATAGAACAGCCGATACCGTTCCGTATCCACTGGCTTGCCGTCCTTTGTAACCGAAGCGGTATCCTTATCTGTTCCGCTATTTGCAAAGGAAACCTGTTTGCCGTCTGCTGTCACTTCCAGTTCACTAATGTCCCATACATACGTAGTGAATACCAATTTGGATGCCAGACCAGTTGGCGTAATCGTTGCCCACGGACACTTGTCCGCTGCTACGGCATAGAGCATCCCCTCATCGTTCAGCATAACTGGATAATACGTACTTTTGGTATTATCTTCCTCATTGGTTTCTGTAACCGCTTTTCCGATTTTCAGCACATAGCTGCCATCTGTACAATCCAGCGTCAGAGTCGCAAACGGCTCTGTGATACCGGCATCTTCCTTTGCCTGCTCGTCCGGACGGACTTCTAAAATCTTACTTGCTGTCAGCCCGAACAGCCCTTCGATGATATCTGTGGAGCGTTCCACGCTCAGATAAGCAGAAATCGGAGATGTCATCTGGTGGTCAGACATCGTACCGCCAGTATTTTCATCATTGCTGGTGTCCCGCTGTTCCAACACAATCGGGGTCTCTAGGTCTGCCCGTTCCAGCGTTACTGTTCCAATCTCCGGCATCTCTTCCTCCGCCGGCTCTTCCAGAATGGTTGTGGATAGGAAGTCTGTCGCTGCCTTACTGAAATTGGCAACCAAAGAAGTCTTTACCGTATAGACAGTATCGCTGTCTGCCAGTGCAAAGTAATTGCTGCTGCCGCCGACAACACTGTCTCCAATGCAAAAAGAAAACGTACTGCCATCATTAAACTGCATTTCCACTTGTGTCGCATCTTTCCCCAGACCAAACTTCTCCAGATCCTCGGTATGTTCTTCCACACACTGCTCTGCCTGCAAACTCGCTGTATTGTTCGCAAGTGTGCCAATCAGGGCGGTATTGGTTGGAAGATCCTCCCAGCCCTCTATTCCGAAGGTGATATCTGTTTCCGTTGTATCAGTGGAGTCCTCTTTATTTCCACTGATATTCTTTGTTGGGACAACCTGATAGCTGCCCGTTTCATTCGTAATGGAAATACGTTTCACATCGTCAGCAGACGCATCCGAAAGCGTCAGAGCAGCCTGTTCTTCCGGTGACTGCGTTGTAGCTTCTGTGGTTTCACTGCTGCTGTCCTCTCCTGTAGGGCGAGTCAGCAGTACAATGCCGCCTACCAAAAGCAATACAACAGCTGCTCCGCAAATCACACCAATCATTCGTTTTTGCATCCTGTCACGCCGTCCTTTCTGCCATCAGCGGCTCTTTCTGCGTGCCCAGATCACAATACCAATCACAACCATAATAGCTGGAATCACCAAAATGACAACCGTGGTCACCATTTTCATCTGTGACGCTGTGACATCCATAGACGTCAAATTCATATTTTTTGATGCAATTACAATGTTATCCGACTTGCCGCAAATGGTATTTAATGCACTAATGAAATATTCTGCATTATTATAAGAGGTATCCTGTGCCACATACACATCAAAATATCCCATCGAACCAATCACCATAACATCGCTTTCCAGCAGTGCATTATCCTGAGAGACCTGATTTTGTGAGAACGCCATGACAGAATAGCTGCTGCGTTCTGCATTGGCAACATCAAAGCTGGTAGTGGTCGTTTCTTCTGTTGTCTCCTCTGTAGCTGCTTCTGTTGCTTGCTCCACACCGTTTGCAGCGTCCCATGCAGATTCTGCTTTTTCTGCATTGCCATCCAAATTCAACGGAACACAGTAAGACGTATCTGCGGTGGTCAGCAGATTTGTGACCACTCTGCCGTTATTGGCATCTCTGGTGAGAATCGGACGAGAAATCGGTGCTACAATCGGCAGCGAAGTATTTGCCAGACCACTGCTGTAGTCACTGCTGACCTGTGTGACAATTGGCGTGTACATCCGCTGATTACCAGCAACCAGAAGGGTCACTGCCTGCTGGGTTGCTGCATTGTCATCAATCACATAACTGGTATCTACAACAATATTCCAATCTTTCAGGAACGCATCTAGATTCGGGGTATTGCCCTGTGTGAAGTCTGCAATATAGAGCAGTCGTTTCCCAAGATTGCCGTCATTGTGCAGGAACGTTTCCAGCTTTTCAATGGCATCCACTGTCAAATCGTTGACCGGTGCCGGCAGCACCAGCAAGTCATAATCTTCCGCTGAAATCTCATCCGTCACCATGTCCAACTGTGTTACATCATAGCCGTTGTCATCCAGCAGTGTACTCAATACCTGTGCTGCATAGACATTGCCGTTAGTTGGATTGTAAATACTGTTGCCATTGGATGTGCCAATGAAGCCCACCCGCTGCGGATTGGCATCGGTGACGTTCATAATTGCATTGGTCAGAGACTGCTCGCCCTTGAAGGCTGTAATACATTCAGCCAGCGTTGCCTGTCCATAATAATAGTATTGCAGCTTATTCTGATCCATCTCAAAAAAGTCAGATAGTGGGAACACCCGTACCCGGTCACCGCTGCATACAATCACATTATCCGAACTAATGGTTCCGCTGTACTTGCTCTGATACTTGGAGAGAATGTCTGGATTTTTTGTGGTATCAAAGTAGGTGATTTCCACCTCACTGGAATAACTCTGATACTTTTTCAGCATCTCTGTTACCATTTTCAGATACGAGTCTTTTTCCAGTGTACTTTCTTCACTGGAAACCGCAATTTCCACCGGGTCTTCCAGATTTTTGATATAATCAATGGTCTCATCAGAAACTTCATATAGATTGGAGGTCGTCAGATCCAGCTTTGCATTGGGGTATCGTTCCACCAGCAAGCCCACAACGACATTCAGCAAAATAACAATGGCGGTTACAATCAATGTAATTGCCACGGCGACACTGCCATACTTCATTTTTTTCTTCCGCTGCTTCTGTTTCAGCAGCTTTGCATCCTGTTGTTCCATATTGTGTTACAGCCTCCTTCTTACCGCCAGCGTCTGGTTTCAAATACTCGAATTGTAAAGAAATTGAACAGTACCGCTGTGCTGACATAAAGCAGCACACTGGAGAGGTTGAACAATCCATATGTAAAGTCGTAAATGCGGCTAAAGAAGGAAACCGACTCCATCGCTGTGCCGAGCCACCCCAATAAAGTACCCAGTACAGTACTGTTCGCTGCCACCGTATCTGCTGTACTGGAAATGGTGCCGCTCAGGAAGTCGATCACATACAATACCACCAATGCAACAATCCCCAGCACATAGGCAATGAATTGGTTTGCTGTAAAAGCAGAAAGAAACAGGGTAATGCCCATAAAGGCTGCTCCCATCAGGAACAGGGCAATGAAATTGGAAAGCACAATCGACCATGCAACCGTGCCAAAAAAACTCAGCAAAATCGCATAGACAAATACAATTGCAATCCCCATTGCATAAACAGTCAATGCCGCAAAATATTTTCCAAGAACAATCCCACCTAAAGAAATCGGTGCCGTCAAAAGTCCCTGATCGGTCTTCTGTGCCCGTTCCTCTGACAGCAGACGCATGGTCAGCAGCGGCAGGATCAATACCATCACCAATCGCATCCATGCAAAATAGTTACTCATATCTGTTGTGGCGTAGCTCAGACAGAACAGCCAGAACAGCAAGCCCGATCCCAGATAGAAAACCGTCAGAAAGACCGGACCGATCGCAGAGTTGAAAAAAGCACCCAACTCTCTCCGATAAATCGCTCCCATTTACTTTGCCTCCTCTTCCGTGGTTTCCGGCTTGTCGTCGATTGTCGCCGTCATTTCAGCAGATTCTGCTGACTTCTTAACTGCTGCCGCAGAAACAGACGATTTCTGTTCTGCCTGCCATTCGCCCATGGTCACCTTGAGGAAGATATCCTCCAGTGTCAGCATACCGCTTTCCATTCGATAGATGTTCCAGCCGTTTGCCTGTGCCGCCGCATTGACGGCTTTCCGCAAATCTGCATTTCCAATTGGTTCCAGTTCATAATCATACAAACCAGATTCCTGCTGGGCAGACTGCTGCACTTTTGCCACGCCCTCTATCGCACGGAATGTCTGAAGCACCTCTGCAACATTGCCATCCAGCCGTACCTTGAGACGATGATTTTGAGACATAGACTGTGCCAGTGTATCAATCGCACCATCTGCCACAATTTTTCCCTTATTGATGATAATGACCCTATCACAAACTGCCTGTATTTCCGACAAAATGTGGGACGAAAGAATCACTGTATGCCGTTTTCCAAGCCGTTTAATCAGTGTCCGCATTTCCAGCATTTGATTCGGATCCAAACCAACTGTTGGTTCATCCAAAATCAAAATGGGCGGATTGCCCACCAGAGCCTGTGCCAGACCGACACGCTGCCGATACCCTTTGGACAAATTTTTGATAATCCGATCTTTTACGTCTGCAATTTTGCAGAGATTGCAAATCTCTGTAAGATGTGCCTTTCTCGGCAGCTTACATTTCTTCAGGTCATAGACAAAATGCAAATAACGCATTACCGTCATTTCCTGATAAAGCGGCGGCAGTTCCGGCAGATATCCAATATCCCGCTTTGCCCGAATCGGGTTATCTAAGATATCGGTCTCGTTAATCAATGCCTCACCGGAAGAGGAACTGATATAACCAGTCAGCATGTTCATTGTGGTTGATTTTCCGGCACCATTCGGGCCCAAAAATCCCACGATTTCACCATCCTGTACTGTGAAACTGATGTCATCCACAGCAAGATGACTGCCGTAACGCTTGGTCAAATGCTTTACCGTAATCATACGAAAAGAAGACCTCCCCATTTCTACAATCCTATTTTGACAGACAAAGTTCTGTGCTGTCAATCACACATACTATATCAGCCTATTGTGAAAATGCTGTGACAAATTCACGAAAGGCGGCAAATTCCATCTTTTATCCGTTCCAATGCGGCATCCTTACCCAAAATTGCACAAAGTTCGATACCGCCGCCCGGCGTAAATGGTTTTCCAGAGAGGGCTGTTCGCAGCGGCCAAAGCATCCAGCCGTTTTTCACACCCATTTCACCGATTTTTTCAAAAACAGCGGCATGAATGCTGTCTACGTTCCAATCGGTCACACCTTCCAGAACTGGCAGAACTGCTTCCAATGCTTCCTTCGCAGTTTCCGGTGTGGTCTTCATCTTCTTGTGACGATACAGTTCAATATCATAATCCGGCAGTGCGTCAATAAAGTCCACTTGCTCCGGAATTTCTGTAAACAGCTCTGTTCTCGGCTGTAACACATGACACAACAGCTGCAAATCAGCGGTTTCACTTTTAACAGTCTGCCGAATATAGGGAATCGCCTTTTCCGCAAAGGTCTCTGGTGACATTTTCCGAATATATTCGCCATTGATAGCTTTCAGCTTCACCGGATCAAACAGTGCTGGTGACTTACTAATCCCAGAAATTTCAAATGCCTGTGCCAGTTCCTCCAACGTGAAAATCTCCTGTTCTCCAGTTGGTGCCCAGCCGAGCAGTGCAATAAAGTTGATCACTGCCTCTGGCAGATACCCTTTCTCCAGCAAATCTTGGAAAGAAGCATCCCCGTTCCGCTTGGAAAGCTTGTGCGTCTTATCCTTCATAACCGGAGAACAGTGAATATAAATCGGCACTTCCCATCCGAACGCCTGATAGAGCAAGTTATACTTCGGCGCAGAGGACAGATATTCATTGCCACGGATGACATGGGTAATGCCCATCAAGTGGTCATCTACTACGTTTGCGAAATTATAGGTTGGCATACCATCTGTTTTAATCAAAATCTGATCGTCCAGCGTACTGTTTTCTACTGTAATATCGCCATATACTTCATCATGGAATGTGGTTGTCCCCTCCAGCGGCATTTTCTGCCGGATCACGTATGGTACGCCTGCATCCAACTTTTCCTGAATTTCCTCCGGCGACAAGTTCCGACAATGCCGATCGTACATTGGTGCGATGTGAGAGGCTTCCTGAATTTTCCGCACCTCTTCCAGCCGCTCCTTATCGCAGAAACAGTAATAAGCGTGACCGCTTTTCACCAGCTGTTCTGCATAGCCCTTAAACATACCCATCCGTTCCGACTGAACATACGGACCAACTGGCCCGCCGATGTCCGGTCCTTCGTTCCATTGTAAACCAGCAATCCGCAGGGTATTGTAAATAATATCTACAGCCCCTTCTACATACCGTTCCTGATCCGTGTCCTCGATACGCAGAATAAAATCACCATCATATTTTTTTGCCAAAAGATAAGCATACAATGCTGTCCGCAAATTCCCAATATGCATATAGCCAGTTGGACTGGGTGCAAATCGAGTTCTTACACGTTTTTCCATTGGTAAGTCTTCCTTTCTATTCTTTATATAACGCTGACATGTCTGTCAGTGACAGCCTGCCGCCTGCCGTACGATTTCCATGTCATTTGCAATAGCGGCTTTCAGCTGTTCCAGACTGGCAAATTTCTGCTCTCTCCGCAGAAATTCCAATACTTCTATCCGGCACGGTTGTCCATACAAATCACCGTGATAGCCTAATAAATGCGTTTCTGCAATGGGAATCTGTTCTTCTGAAACCGTAGGCTTTACACCAATATTCGTCACGCCATCCCAATGGCTCCCATCTTTCAGAAATACCTTTGTCCGATATACGCCATGCAACGGCACCAGTTGTCCAGCTGCAAATGGCAGATTGATGGTCGGAAATTGCAGGGTTCTTCCCAATGCTGCCCCATGCTGTATCACGCCTTCCAATTGATAAGGGGCACCCAGTAAATCCGCAGCCTGCTCCACCTTTCCGTCTGCTAACATCTTCCGAATCCGGCTGGAAGAAATCACATCTCCGCTTTGTTGGACAGCCTCTACCACTTCTACGGTAAAGCCCATCTGTCTGCCAAACTGCTGCAAATCCGCTACGCCCCATGCAGCGTACTTGCCAAAACGAAAATCTTTTCCGCAAAAGAGCTTTTTAGCATGCATTTTTTCCTGCAAATAGGTTCTGCAAAACGTTTCTCCATCCATGCTGGCAATGTCTGCAAACATTGGACAAACCACTTGCTGAATTCCACTTTCCACCAACAGACGCTGCTTTATCGTATCAGAATAAAGAAACTGCAACGGTTCTCCCCGTTTGAGCTGCACCGAAGTGGTCTGCATCGTAAAGGCAGACGGTACTAACCCCTCTGCCTTACAGGCAACGGCAGCCGCTAAAACGGCACGATGTCCGATATGCACACCATCAAATAAACCCAAAGCGACAGCAGATGCTTGCTGCATGATTATAACCCTCTTTTCATTTGGATTTTGCATCCAGTTTTGTTTCACGTGAAACAAACGAATCAAAATCGTTTTCCGATTCGCAGTTCCTGCCTTTCCCAATCCGCTATGGCAGTGCCGAGAAAACCGTTTTGTACACCATAGACCGTGTAAACGTCCTGTCCTTCCTGCAAATCCCGCAGACGCATCAAATCCAATTTGACACCGTTACAGAACATTCGTTCCTGTGCTGCATTCAAATACAGTTTGGGATGAGCAGAAAATAGGGAATCGGTTGGCAGAAGCTTGTCTGCCATGCTGCCATCTTCCACAGCAGCGGCAACCTGTTCAAATGTCAAGCACTGTTCCAACGAATAGCCACAGGCAGCGGTACGAGTCAATGCCGTCATCACGGCATCGCCGCCAAGCCGCTGTCCAATATCCGAAAGCAGCGTACGGATATACGTTCCCTTGCCGCAAGCAACCGTCAGCACTGCCGTTTGTTCTGCTTCCTCAAATGCTTCTATTGTAATATCATATACCGTCACCATACGAGACGGACGTTCTACTATTTCGCCTTTTCTTGCCAGTTCATAGAGCCGTTTTCCAT
Source organism: Oscillospiraceae bacterium (assembly GCA_030523195.1). GTDB lineage: Bacteria > Bacillota > Clostridia > Oscillospirales > Ruminococcaceae > Ruminococcus_C. The sequence goes on along the minus strand of JAUNJC010000009.1, from coordinate 21,036 downwards.
TGACAGAAACCGCTGAATACATCGGCGGCAGCTGTGTAATTTCTCCCATAAAATCCGGCAGAACGGCACGCAGCTGTGCTTCTGTCACATGCATATCTGGATACTGCTGCGTCAAGCAGCCCCAAATATCCAATGTATCCGTCGCTTTTCCAAACTGTACCGCAGCCCGATAGGTTTTATCCTGATTCGGCAGAATATCACAGGCTTTTGTTGCCGTCCCCACCAGCACCGGCAGCACACCGGTTGCCATCGGGTCGAGTGTTCCCGTATGACCGAGTCGTTTCATATGCAGAATACCACGCAGTTTGCCGATAACATCAAAAGAAGTGAACTGCTGCGGTTTATTCATACAGAGGATGCCATTCATCGTACTGCAAGACTCCTCTCCACAGCATCCGTCAGCTTTTGTATCACTTCTTCCGCTGTTCCCTCCATCAGACAGCCAGCCGCCTTAATATGACCACCGCCGTCAAACTGCTTACAGATCGCAGCAACATCCACATAGTCAGCAGAACGCATGGAAATTTTAAATACATTGGCTGTTTTCTCCTTGAGCATGATGCCCACTTCTGCTCCCTCAACCTGTAATGGAAAATTTGCCAATCCGTCCAACTCTGCCGGGTCTACCCCATAGGTTTGCAGAAACGCCAGTGTGATACAGATCACGACACACTTCCCATGAAAATAGGAACGCATTTGATCGGTCAGCTTTTGTTCCAGATGCAGTCTGCCCATACTCTTCACCGCAAACATCGCACGGTTGATCTTTGCATAGCGGATATTCGGAAACTGTTCCATCAAATCCGCTGCGATCCGCAATGTATTCGGCGTAACATTGTCGAACTGAAAACAGCCAGTATCTGTGGCAATGCCAGTATACAAACAGGTTGCAATCTGTTCTGTCATTGCAACGGGAAGCTGCTTGGCAATGGCGTACACGATTTCACAGGCAGCGGCTGCCTGCGGATTCAGACAACATTCTGCCGCAAAAGGACGGTGTATCCGATGATGGTCAATGGCAAGCTGTACACGCTCCCCATAAACAGCATCCAAATCGCCCAACAACTTGCGGTCTGCCACATCCACGGAAATCACCGCCGCTGTAGATTCGTCTACCGTATCCTTGTCATCCAACAAAAAGGCATAACGTGCTGAAATGGGATCACTGCACCGCACTACTGCATGGTTTCCCATCTGGCGAAGCAGGGCAGCCAGTGCATAACCGCTGCCGATGCAGTCGCCGTCTGGATTTTGATGAATGAGAATGACTGCCTGTTCACACGTTTGCAGCCAAGCAGCGGTCTCTGCAATCTTCATAGGCTGCTCTCCTCATTGTCCTCCAAATGCAGATCATGCAGCTTTTGATTGATTTCTGCACTATGTGCAATCGAATCATCTGCAATAAAATGCAGTGCCGGAGATTTCCGCAGTTTCAGCCGGTGAAATAACTCCCGCCGAAGAAAACCGGTCGCACTGACCAGTCCGGCACAGGAGGTTTTTGCTGTCTCCGTCCCTTGCAGACTGGAAACATACACCTTGCAATTGGACAAATCATTAGACAGTTCCACTCTAACAATCGTCAGAAGTGGATCAATGCGGGGATCTTTCAGTTCCCGTAACAGTGCCGTCAGTTCCCGTAAAATATCTTCTTCTGTCCGACTGGTTTTATAACTTGCCATGCGTACTCCTTTCCGCTTTTCAGGATATTCGTATCCGTTTCTGTTTTTTCTGCTCCGAATTATTCCCGATATTCTTCCATAATAAAGGCTTCAAAAATATCGCCTTCCTTAAAGTCTCGGAACTTCTCCAGTGTAATGCCGCATTCATAGCTCTCATTGACTTCCTTCACGTCATCCTTGAACCGCTTCAGACTGGACATCTTATCTTCTGCAATGACAATGCCATCCCGTACGACACGAATTTCACACTGTCTGGTCACCTTGCCGCTCAATACATATGCACCAGCAACCGCACCTACACTGGAAATCTTATAAACCTGCCGCACTTCAATCCGTCCCATAACTACTTCTCGGAATTTCGGTGCAAGCATTCCCTTCATTGCGGTTTCCACATCTTCGATGGCATCATAGATAACACGATAGGTACGGATTTCTACCTTATCTCTCGCTGCAATTTCTTCTGCCACCGGATCCGGTCTGACATTAAAGCCAATGATGATGGCATTCGATGCACTTGCCAGCATGACATCACCTTCCTTGATGCCGCCAACGCCGCCATGAATCACCTTTACCCGTACTTCATCATTTTGAATCTTTTCCAGCGACTGCTTCACGGCTTCAACAGAACCCTGTACATCTGCCTTTACAATAATCGCCAGTTCTTTCATCTCGCCTTCAGCAATCTGGCTAAACAAATTATCCAATGTTACTTTCTGATACTCATTGAACTTTGCCTGTTTTGCCTCATGCTTCCGCTGTTCTACTAATGTCTTTGCCAGCCGTTCATCTTCCACCGCATTAAAGGTATCTCCAGCAGACGGTACTTCTGCCAAACCGGTAATCTCGACTGGTACAGACGGTCCGGCTTCGTGTACGACAACACCCTTATCATTTGTCATCACACGTACCTTACCGACTGTTGTCCCTGCCAGAATCACATCGCCAGTGTGCAGCGTACCATTTTGTACAAGCAGGGTCGCAACGGGACCTCTTCCCTTATCCAAACGGGCTTCCACAACCGTACCCTTTGCACGACGATTTGGATTTGCCCGCAGTTCCTGCATTTCTGCAACGAGCAAAACATTTTCGAGCAGTTCATCAATGCCCTGACCGGTCTTTGCAGAAACCGGTACACAGATCACATCGCCGCCCCAGTCTTCGCAGACCAAATCATACTTGGTGAGTTCTTCCTTTACTCGATCTGGATTTGCCCCTTCTTTATCCATCTTATTGATGGCAACAATCAGAGAAACGCCAGCTGCCTTGGCATGGTTGATAGACTCTACTGTTTGCGGCATGATGCCGTCATCCGCAGCAACAACCAGAATCGCAATATCTGTGATATTGGCACCTCTTGCACGCATAGCAGTAAATGCTTCGTGTCCCGGTGTATCCAAGAAGGTAATCTCCTTGCCGTTGCAGGTCACCTGATAGGCACCGATATGCTGTGTGATACCGCCTGCTTCACCAGCTGCAATATTCGCATGCCGAATATAGTCCAGAATAGAAGTTTTCCCGTGGTCAACGTGTCCCATAACCACTACAACCGGAGAACGCTCCTCTGTGTTATCCGACTCATCTTCCTCTTCAATCAAACGCTCTTCAATGGTGACAATGACTTCCTTTTCGACCTTTGCACCCAGTTCCTCTGCCACCAGAGAAGCCGTATCGAAATCAATTTCCTCATTGATGGATGCCATGACACCAAGTCCCATCAACTTCTTGATGACTTCTGTTGCCGTCACTTTCAAACGGCTTGCCAATTCACTGACCACAATATTCTCTGGAATCCGCACTTTCAGCTGCTGCTTTCTTGCTTTTTCCAGTTCCAGCCGACGCAGACGATCCTGTTCGGTTTCCCGCTTATTGGAATATTTCTGCTTGTTCCGCTGTGCAGATTTCTGATTGATTTTCTGCTTCTTAGTGGAATAATTATCCTTGCTATACTTGCCAGCTGGTGCAATCTGTTCATACCGCTGGTTATACTTATCCAAATCTACATAAGAACCACGGGTATCCACTGTCCGGCGTTTTTCTGTTGTCGTGGTGGTATCAGAGGAGATTTCTACCTCTACATGCAGCCGTTCCCCACGTTTCTGTGCCTTTGGCTGCTGCTTCTGTTTTTTCTTGTGATCCCGTTCCGACACAGAATTAGCATCTGGCTTAGAAGCCGGATGATTTTGCGCAGGTGTTTGCGGCTTTTTATTCTGCACATTGCTATTTGCCTGCGGCGATGCCGGTCTTTGCTGCTGGCCATTCTGTGCAGATGGCTGCTGCTTTTTAGCCGGTGCATTTGCAGACGGCTGCTGTTTCCGCTCCTGCGGCTTTTTCTTTCCCTGATTCTGCTGCTTACCGGCAGTTTTTTTCTCATTCCCTTTTTTCATAGATTGTTGTGCCACCTCTTCCCTCGTACTGTTCTTTGTTGCGAAATAGGCTGCAAAGTCAGCCACCTGCCGCTGTTGTGTTACATACTCCAACGCCAGATTCACTTCTTCCTCCGTCAAACCGCTGCTGCTCTTTTTTTCCTCACCGTTTCCGATTTCGGTATAAATTGCAATCAATTCTGCCGGAGCAAGCTGCAATGTCTTTGCAACGTCGCTCAATTTCTGTTTTTTTGTCGTCATCGGCAACTCTCCTTTCCGCTGCTGTCCTGCCGTCTTACAAGACCGGACAAAATGGGTTTTGCACTGTCAGCAATTCTACACTGCCTGTTATACTAGGCTCTATTGCAAAATCTACAATTTTGCAATACCGGCAATGAATTGCCGGTGGTGGCTTTGCCACCAAGAGCCGCCGTTCATACTGTCCTCGCAAAGCCGATGGCTTTGCAGCCGCTTTTAGTGGCACTGCAAACAACGCCGTTGTTTGCAATAGAGGCCAGTATATCAGATATGTTCCGTCAGCAGCAATTCCTGTATGCGGCTGGCAAATCCTTTCTCACATATCGTTAAAATTCCCGCCCGCTGTCCAAACAGCAACCGGACTTCTGTCATCTCCCAATCTGTCTGCACAACCGGAATCTGTTTCCGTTGTGCATAATACAGCACCTCTTTTCGGCTTTTCTCTGAAAGATCTGCTGTCAGGAGGATACATGCTGCATAACCGCCTTCGATGGCATCCTTTGCACGGGCAAAGCCTGCCTCTAATTTACCTGCCTTACGGCAGATCGTCAGTAAGTTCCTGCACTTTTCTTGTAAGGGCATCTTCCATCTCCTTATAGGTCTCTGACGGAAACATCTGTAAGAAAGAACGTTCTACCTTCCGTGCTTTTTTTGCCTTTTCCAGACAGGCTTTATTTTTACATAAATATGCACCTCGTCCAGCAGTCTTTCCGGTTTCATCAATCAAAAACGAGCCATCGGCTGTCCGAACGATCCGAATCAGTTCCCGCTTTGGTTTCCGTTCTCCACAGCCCATACAGACCCGCAGCACTTCCTTTTTTTTCTTCATGCTGATTTATTCCTCCGCAGATTCTGATGCAGCAGCCTCTTCCGATGCTGCCGAAGCGGTATCCAAATCTTCCAGAGTCGGTGCAATGGCAGCTTCAATTGCCGCAGTGGCATCTTCCTCTTCCAGCAACAGATCTGCTTCTTCCTCATCATCCAGCTGTTTCCAATTGTCTTCCCATGCAGCAGCATCCTCTTCCTGTTGGGCATCCTGTGCTGCCTGTGCTTCTGCGGCAGCCGCAGCGGCTTCTTCTGCAGCGGCTTTTGCTGCCAATTCTGCGTTCGCTTCTGCAAGTTTTTCCGCAATCAGTGCTGCATTTTCCGGTGTGGCTGCCTTGATGTCAATCTTGTAACCGGTCAGCTTGGCTGCCAGTTTTGCATTCTGTCCCCGATTGCCAATGGCAAGAGACAACTGATTGGCAGGTACCAATACACCGCAAAGACGTTCTTCTGGATTGATAATAGTAACCTGTTCCACGGCTGCCGGTGCAAGGGCTCTTGCAATAAATTCCTCCGGCTTTTCGCTGTATGGAATAATATCAATTTTTTCGCCGCTCAACGACTTGACAACGGCATCAATTCTGGCATGTTTCGGGCCAATGCAGGCACTGACCGGATCGACATTCGGGTCATTAGACCAAACCGCAATCTTTGTACGAGCACCGGCTTCTCTGGAAATTGCCTTAATTTCTACGACACCGTCGTAAATTTCCGGCACTTCCAATTCAAACATCCGCTTGACCAATTCCTTGCGGACACGGGAGATTTTGATGATTGGCTTTTTCTGCTTATTGGCAATATTGGTGACATAGACCATAATGCTCTGTCCCTCTTTCAGTTCCTCTCCCGGAATCTGCTCGTTGTGGAACAAATAAATTTCTGTCTTGTCATAAACCAGCGTAGCAGCACCGCCCTTTTCCACCTGTGTTACCGTGCAGGTAATGCAATCGTTCTCCTTATCCTGAAATTTATCCAAAATTCGCTGCCGGTTGATATCCCGCAGATCGCCCTTGATGGACTGTTTTGCAGAGAGGGCAGCTGCCCGACCGAACCGGCTGATATCAAGTCGTTTCTGGATATAATCGCCTACCTTTGCATTTGGATCCATAGTGCGAGCCTCTGCAATATTGACTTCATTTTCATCAATTGGCTCATCTTCAATGACCTCTTGCCGCAGATACATTTCAAATTTTTTTGTCACGGGATCAATTTCCACTGTAATATTATCTTCGCTGTCGGGATACGCCTTTCTTGCTGCTTTGAGCATGGCAGACTTAATCTTTTCAATCAAGGTAGCGGTGTCCAGACCATTTTCACTGCCCAGCATATCCAGTGCTTCAAAAAAAGCATTGTCCATTTTATGTGCCTCCATTTTTAAAATTCAAATGCTTCGTATCGTTTTACAAACGTGAGTGCCGTAAGGGGCAAGCTGACAGTACCGCTTTCGGTTTGCAGCGTCAGCATATCCTCCTTGCAGGACTGCAAGGTACCGATGAACTCCCGTTCTCCCTCAATGGGACGAATGGTGCGAGCACGCACTTCTGTTCCCACACCTTCGGCAAAATGCCAGGTACGATTGAACTCCCGTTCCAGACCGGCAGAACCGACTTCCAGAATATAATTCTGGGAAATGGGATCTTGTTCGTCCAACAGCTGATTGACTGGTTCTGTCATTTTTTCGCAGTCCTCAATGGTAATGCCGTTCTCGTGGTCAATAAAGATGCGAAGATACCAGTAAGCACCTTCTTTTTCAAACCGCACATCCCAAATCCGGAACCCAAACCCGTCTGCAATTGGTTTCACCGCATCGTAAATTCGCTGCTCGGTTGCACCAAACGCTTTCAGTTTCATATGATTGCTCCTTTCTGTTTGCAACGGAGGAGCTGCAAAAAGCCCCTAACATAAACGAAAGACCGGAAGGGGTTCCGGTCTTTGCTGCTGCGATATTCTTATTATAACACACTGCTTTCAAAAAATCAAGGGGCTTTTCCCTTGTTTTTTTATTTTTATTGAAATTGCATACACAATCTGATGCCATAAAAAAACAAGGGTATACCTGAAACAACAGGAATTCTTTTCTATCTTCCGCAATACAAGCAAACTCACATTTACCAGCTTATCAAAGAATGGCTGTGGATATAGAATTCCTCTTGACTGGGCTGCCACTGTTTCTCCTTTGGCGGAAACAGTGCATCAAATTTCTCAACCGCATCACGATCCCTGCAAAGTGCTCCAACTGTGCTCTGATGGTATACCCACTTTTTTCCGGATAACACACCGGGTTTCAATTCCTTTACCAACAGTGCCGCCGGATAGACATCTCCTGCAAGGCATACATTGTATTTCTTACAGCTTTTAAAACCACGGGCTACATAATTATCTGGATTTCCAAAAATCACAATGGTATCATATCCCAATGCCAAAGCTTTTTCAAAAGAATGTTCCAGAAGTGCCTTGCCATAGCCCTTTCGCTGATATTCAGGCAAGATACAAATCGGTCCGAAAGAAAGAATCTGCTTCTCCTCTCCAATTTCATCTGTCAACTTACACTTAGTATACATGACATTGCCGATTATCTTTCCATCCACTTCCAAAACAAAATCCAATTCTGGGATAAAATCCACATGGTTTCTCATAACATGCACATAGTAATGCTCATCGCATCCGGGAATACTCAAGTTCCAAAATGCTTCTCGTGTGATGGTTTCTACCGTTCTGTAATCGCAAGGGGTTTCCAAGCGAATCATATAGCCATTTTTCTTCATTGTTTTTCCTCCTGAAAATTGTTGACCTACAATACCGGGAGGTTTGTCATGAGATGATACGATGCAAACCTCTCGGTTAGCATACAATCTCCTTTTTTTCGTATTTTTTCAAAAAATACACTCCTTAAAAATATAATTAAAAATGTATTCTTATACATTTTTCTCATTTTTATTGTGCTGTAATCCCTTCATTTTTATACAGCTGCTTACTGCACTGATTTTACAAACATATCATAAATACAGCGAATTGCCTGTTCAAAATCTTCCTCTGCCACGCCAATGATAATATTCAGCTCACTAGAACCCTGATCAATCATCTTGACATTCACTCTCGCATGTGCCAATGCTGCAAAAATTCTGGCTGCAACACCTCTCGTCCGGTACATACCATGTCCAACGACTGCCACCAATGCAATTCCGTCTTCCATTTCCAGTGTATCTGGATTGACCCGTTTCCGGAGTTCTGTCATAATCTGCTCTTGCTTACCCTCCAGCTGTGCTGTTTCCAAAATCACTGTCATCGCATCAATACTGGATGGCATATGCTCAATAGAAATATTATGATTTGCCAATACATCCAATACATCACGGCAGAATCCCACTTCACTGTTCATCTTATCCTTATGCAGATTGATAATGCTGAAGTGCTTCTTTCCGGCAATGCCCGTAATAGTATAGGCACTGCACTCCTCCGCATGGCTCTCCGGTACGATCATCGTACCCGGTGCAGACGGATCATTGGTGTTGCGGATATTAATCGGAATACCAGCAGACCGTACCGGGAAAATGGCTTCTTCATGCAGAACCGATGCCCCCATATAGGACAATTCCCGCAGTTCCGTATAGGTAATGGTATGGATTCCCACTGGATTGTCCACAATTCTCGGATCTGCCACCAGAAAACCGGAAACATCTGTCCAATTCTCATACAAATCTGCCCGCATTGCCCCTGCAACAATCGAACCAGTAACATCACTGCCGCCTCTGGAGAATGTCCGCACATACCCGTCTGCTCCGCAGCCATAGAAGCCCGGAATGACTGCATAGTCCAAACCAGAAAGCCGTTCCCGCATTACCTGATTGGTCTTTTCTCGATTCAGAGTACCGTCCTCCTGAAAGAAAATGACTTCTGCGGCATCTACAAATGCAAACCCCAAGTAAGCCGCAATCAACTTGCCGTTGAGGTATTCGCCACGGCTTGCCGCATAATCACTGCCAAACCGCTTGCGGAAATTCTCCCCAATCGTGGCAAACTCTGCATCCAGCAAATCCACTGGCATAGAAAGCCCTTCCAGAATGCTGACATACCGTGCCTGAATGGCAGCCAACTGCTCTGTAAAAGTTTCCCCCCGTTCTGCCCGTGCATAACACTGATAGAGCATATCCGTCACTTTGGTATCTTCCTTAAACCGTTTTCCCGGAGCAGATGGTACCACGTAACGTCTGGTATCTTCTGCTTTTATAATAGAAGCAGCCTTTTGAATTTGTCCGGCATCTGCCAGACTGCTGCCACCGAATTTTACAACTTTCATCATGGTATTTTGATTTTATGGCAGACAATGCCGTAAAATCCACCCTCCTCATTTTTATAGTTTTGACAAAAAACGTGCAAAAAGAACGTCATATTCCAGTATATTCGATTTCTGAAAAAAAATCAACTGTAAAATCTCATGAATTTTTGTAAAAAAATATTGTTTATTTGTAGAATACGACTGTATTCGTGCCACGGACTTTTTGAAAACTTCTCCCCAAACAAGCGGCAAAAAGGTATTTTTCCATTTTAAATGGCAAGGCCACAAAATCCTGCTGCCAAAAAAGAATGAAAATTCCCTGCTATTTCTCAAAATTGGGACTTGCATTTTGGAAAAAGATATGATATAATAACAGAGATCATCAAAGACGGGAGGGTTGGTTATGAACGTATTAGAAATCGTAATTGGTGCTGTGCTGCTGCTGATTAGTGTACTCACTATGATTGTCTGCATGATGCAGGAACAAAAACCGCAGAATGCAACGGCTGCCCTGACAGGTGCAAGCAACGATTCCTTCTATGATAAGAACAGAGGCCGCACAAAGGAAGCAAGACTGCGGAAAATCACCACGATTTTAACCGTGTTCTTTTTTGCTCTCATTCTTTTCATTGATATCGTAATGCCGTTTATTTTAAAATAACAGCAACGCCGTCCTGTCATTCGGTCACCTCACCGGATGGCAGGTATTTTTTTACCTGCATGGATGGCAAAAAAACAGAAATGCTATGCTTAATCCCACACTGCGAATATCTATGTTCTGCACGCTTGCTGGTAAAGCATCTAATAATATAAAAAATATTTTTAATAAATACAATAAATAGGAAGGAAATCAACGAATATGGCAAAATCACCTGCTGCACCGCCAAAACGAGAGCCGGCGGAAATTTTAGCAGCCTATCAAAAGAAATGTAAACTTTTTTTGGCAGATGCCGGTATCCATGGTTTAGAAGACACAGTACTGGCAGCAAAATGCCGCACGAAAAAAAATGGTTCTGCCCTGTTTCAAACGGCATTGGAAATGCTGCGAAAGGAAGGTCTCATTTATAAACAGCGTCGAAAATATTACTGGTGTGCAGCACTGCACTGTAAAACCGGAACGGTTGTCCGGCTCAGCCGTACCTTTGGATTTGTCCAACTGAATGACGCAGAAGAAACAGAAGACTGGTTCATCCCCGGAAAATTTCTGCTGGGTGCCCTGCCGCAAGACAGAGTGCTGATACGAAGTATTCCCTCCCGCAGCGGCAAACCAGAGGGCGAAGTTTTGGATATTTTAGAACCTGCTCCGGCACGGTTGACCGGCATCATTATTCAAGAAGATGGTCATCTTGCTCTGCTGCCGGACACCATGAGCAAAACCCCGATCCGGCTGCTGCCAAACAAAGACATCTCCTATCAGGAACAAGATAAAGTCTTAGCGGAAATTGTTTCCCGTGGCACTCGCCACGCAGAACACAAAGCAAAGGTGCTTTACTCGTTCGGCAATGCAGATTCTGCCGCCGTCTGTGCAAAAGCGATCCTCACATTGGAAAACATCTCCCCCATTTTCTCAGAAGCAGCAGAAGCCGAGGCGACAGCACTTGTGTCTGCTCCCATTCCAGCCGAAGCGTACCGGAATCGTCTTGACCTGCGGGATACCTGCATTTTCACCATTGACAGTGCAGAATCCAAGGATTTGGACGATGCCATTTCCATAGAACGCACCGCAACCGGCTATCGGCTGGGCGTTCACATTGCAGATGTTTCCCACTATGTCAAACCACACTCTGCACTGGATAAAGAAGCACTGGCACGAGGTACCAGTCTGTACTATGCCGATCAGGTTGTCCCCATGCTGCCCAAAGCCCTTTCCAACGGCATTTGCTCCCTGAATCCACAGGAAGACCGCCTGACATTTTCTGCTCTGATGGAACTGGATGAACAGGGCGTTTTGCGTTCTTATACTTTCCGCAAAACGGTCATTTGTTCCAGAGTCAAGGGCGTTTACAAAGAGATCAATGCCCTGCTAGATGGTACAGCAGAACCAGCCCTGCACCAAAAATATGCAGAGGTGATGGACATGCTGCCGATTCTAAACGAGCTTTGTGACAAACGACTTGCCCTGCGGAAGCAGCGTGGTGCACCGGAAATTGAAACACCAGAGAGCAAAATTACCCTGAATGCACAAGGCATTTGTGTCGATGTGCAGCCCCGTACCCGTGGCAAAAGCGAATGTATCATTGAAGAAATGATGCTGCTTGCCAATGAATCCGCTGCCCGTACTGCAAAGGAACACACCCTGCCGTTTGTCTATCGAGTACATGATGCACCGTCTTCTGAAAAAATAGATACTTTACAGGAAGGCTTACTGGGGATGGGTGCAGAAGTACCAGTTATGACAAAGGTACAGCCCCGAACACTGGCTGAAATCTTGGAAAAGGCAAACGGGACACCAGCCGCTCCCGTCATCCATGGCATGGTGCTGCGTTCCATGGCAAAAGCGGCTTATGGAACTGAACCCATCGGACATTTTGGTCTGGCACTCAAAGATTATGCCCACTTTACGTCTCCGATCCGGCGGTATCCGGATTTGGCAATTCATCGCATTTTATCAGAGTGGTGCAGCACAGGCAGCACAGAAGCCGTACAAAAACGATTCACAAAGTTTGCAACAAAGGCAGCAGAACAGTCCAGCCAGCGGGAACTGCTGACGATTCGTGTTTCCAGAGACTGCGAAGCCTGCTATTTTGCAGAATATATGCGGCAGCACCTCGGCGAAGAAATGACCGGGCTGGTAACCGGTGTCACCGACTTTGGCATGTATGTGATGCTGCCGAACACAGTAGAGGGAATGATTTCGATTCGAGATATGGGAGAAGACAAGCTGTGGACAAATGACCACAATGTACGTCTCATACAGGAAAACGGCAGCGATGTTTATCAGCTTGGCGATACTGTAACGGTAATTTGTACAAAAACGGATATTTCCTCCGGCAATATTGATTTTCAGCTGGTGAAAGAATCGGAAGGGGTCTAATCATGTCCATCGTACTCATTACTGGTGGCTCCCGTGGAATTGGTGCTGCCATTGCAAAGCAGTTTGCACAGCAGGGCAGCACGGTTTACATCACCTATTGTCAGTCACAGACTGCCGCTGCTGCCCTGCAAAAGCAATATGGTGTCCATCCGATTGCTGCGGATTTTCGACAACCGGATGCACCCAAAAAACTAGCGGAAACCGTTTTACAACAAACCGGAACAATCGATGTTCTCGTCAACAACGCTGCCATTTCTATTGTAAATTTATTTCAGTGTGTTTCGCCAGCAGAACGGACAGCATTATATCAGGTGAATTTATTTGGAACAACAGAATTGACCCGTGCCATTTTGCCGGCAATGCTGCGGCAGCACAGCGGCTGCATCCTCAATTTAGCATCCATCTGGGGCGAAACGGGTGCTTCCTGTGAGGTAGACTACGCCGTTACAAAGGGCGCAGTGATTGCCTTTACCAAAGCACTGGCGAAAGAGGTTGCCCCGTCTGGGATTCGAGTCAATGCCGTTTCACCGGGGGTTATTGATACGGAGATGAATGCCCATTTATCTGCGGAAGACCGCCGGAACTTAGCAGAGGAAACCCCCTTGCAGCGAATTGGAAAACCCGAAGAAATTGCAAATGCGGTTTGTTTTCTGGCATCGGAACAGGCATCTTTTATCACAGGACAGATTTTATCGGTAAACGGCGGATTTTTGATATAATATTACAAACCATTTCATTGAAAGCAGCGTAGAAGAAACTTTTTAGAGACCTTGTCCGAATTGTCCGGCAGATTCGCTTTGCTCTCTGCCTGTGATCGCTGTCCGCCCTGTTTCGTATCCAAACTTGCAGTCTAACCGCTCTAAAATTCTCTTGTCTGTATCGTTTTGTTTCCTTAGAGGGCGGACAGCGAATGTCTTCTCTTTTAGATTGGAATTTTCTCTGATTGCAACGTTCGTTAAGGGGAACAGCTTGTTCCCCTATTTAGAGGATGCCCTCCCCTTTTGTCGGCTATGCCGACATTTCCCCACACTGTGGGGAATCACCCTTTCCGCCAAGCTGAGCCAGCTTGACCGCAATCGCCTGCGGCGTGCCACCGGAAAGGCATCCAAACGCTCTATCTTTTGCACCAAATTCACGTGAATAAAAGAAAGGATTCTAACCCATGAAACACCTCACCATGACCGACCATGCCCTTGCCGTACGAAAAAACGCCTATGCACCCTATTCCGGCTTTCAGGTTGGTGCGGCTCTGCAATGCACGGACGGCAGCATTTTTACTGGCTGCAATGTGGAAAATGCCTCCTATTCTATGACCATCTGTGCCGAGCGTTCCGCCATCGTACAGGCAATTGCTGCCGGGAAACAGTCGTTTCGTTCCATTGCCATTGTCGGCGGAAAAACAGAAGCAGCTGCCAAAACAACCCCCTGTCCACCCTGTGGTGCCTGTCTGCAAGTACTGGCGGAATTTTGTGACGGTGATTTTCCCATTCTCCTGACAGATGGTGTACACAAACTAAAAGAGTTTCTGCCAAATGCATTCCAGCTAACATGACACAACAACAAAACCCGATTCGTTGTCTCCAAACAATCGGGTTTCTTTTTTGCAAAAACCTGTAACGTTTTTGCAAAATGCGTGTATTGATAGGTGAAGACGTCTTCAGGGAGGTGGTCAAATGGAAGAAACATGGGTGGAACGCCTGCACAACAATGAAGAAGCTGCACTTCGTACCCTAATTGAACAGTATACATCCTATGTCTATGCCATTATCCGCAACTTTTCCAAGGGAAAACTCTCACCATCCGATATAGAAGAACTCACCGCCGATGTATTCATTCAGCTCTGGCATCACCGGCAGCAAATACGGGAAGAAACCCTGTCTCCCTATCTGGCAGCCATCGCTCGCAACTGTACGAAAAACCGATTTCGGCAAATGGGTAAACAGCTGCCAAACCGACAAGAACTGGAATCCCTACAGCTGGCAGATGAATTGGATATCTGTCGGAATGCGGAACAAACAGAAGCATTCTCCTATGCAGTCGAGGCACTGCAAACACTGCCGCCAATCGAACGAGAAATTCTAGTGCGATTCTATTTTTATGGTGAAAAGGCAACAGAGATTGCAGCTGCCCTGTCACTGACAAGCGGAACGGTTCGGGTCAAGCTGCACAGAGGAAGAGGAAAACTACGGCAGATATTGGAAGAAAGGGGGTACTCCTATGCCGAATAAGGATTGGATGAAAGAGATCCCACCGCTGCATCTACCAGAGGAAACTGCGTTGCAGCAGCGGATTCAAAAACATGTACAGGAACAACTGCATACAAAACAAAAACAGGAGGAACAGATCATGAAAAAGAACGTAAAACGCCGGATTCGCCCATTGATTTTAATCGCTGCCGTGATTGGCATTGGTGCAGTCTCTTTGGTGACGGTCAATGCAGCAACGGATGGTGCAGTCTTTACAAAAATCAGTTTCTTTGTCAACGGAGAAAAACAGACATTTGATGGAGAACTGGTAAAAACGGAGGACGATGGCACTATGATCTATGAGTGGAAACCAGAAGACGGCGACAGCGATACAGAATACGAAATCCAATATGAGGAAACCATTCTGGATGATACAGACGGCATTGAAATTCAGTGTGAGGAATCAGCAGCAGAAACAACCGATGAAAATGACAATACAGTAAGATCTTTCCACGTTTATACCAATGCAGAAACCGATCATAACAGTACAGAAGAAAACTGATATTATTTTATAAAACACATTTTAAAAAAATTAGTTTCAATGAAAACAGAGCCGAAAAGCAGGTTTTTCATCTGCTTTCCGGCTTTTTGCATACTTTTCTTCTTTTCGTACATACTAACCAAAAAAGAGAAGGTGTTTTTATGGCAAATTCCATTGGTCAGGGTATTTTCCAATTTACAAAGCCCATTTCCATCATTGGTGCCGCTGCCATCACTGGAGAAAAAGAAGGTGAAGGCCCGATGTCCGCTTATTTCGACCGCATCTGCAAGGACAGCTATTTCGGACAAACCACTTGGGAACAGGCAGAAGGTGCTTTACAGCAGGAAACCGTTTCCCTTGCTCTCGAAAAAGCTGGCTTACAGCCAGAACAGATTGACGGGATTCTGGCAGGCGATCTGGTTAACCAGTGTACCAGCAGCTCCTATGGTCTGCGTGGACTGAATCTGCCGTTTCTGGGCATCTACGGAGCATGTTCTACCATGTCGGAAGGCTTACTGTTAGCATCCATCCTGACAGACAGCGGAGCAGGCTCCCATTTTGTAGCGGCAACCTCCTCCCATTTTTCTACAGCAGAACGGCAGTTCCGCTTTCCGCTCTCCTATGGTGCACAGCGTACCCCAACGGCACAGTGGACTTGCACGGCATCCGGTGCAGCTGTCCTGTCTGCTATGCCGCAGGCAGGTGCACCCCGTGTCACGGGTGGCTGTATCGGTTTCATTCGAGATTTGGGTGTCACCGATGCCAACCACATGGGAGCGGCAATGGCACCTGCTGCCGCAGATACCTACGCCCGCTGGTTTCAAGCAACCGGTACCAAGCCAAATGACTATGATGCCATTGTAACCGGCGATCTCGGTATTATCGGCAGTGAATTATTCTGTGACCTGCTGATGAAACAGGGTTATGATGCGGTCAATGTGCATCAGGACTGCGGTGCAAAGATGTTTGACCCGGAAACACAGGACACCCATGCCGGCGGTTCCGGCTGCGGCTGTGCCGGCAGTCTGCTCTGCGGCTATTTTCTCAAACAGCTGCAACATGGTACCATGCGGCGGATTCTATTTGCTGCAACGGGTGCGCTGCTTTCGCCCATGCTGGTGCAGCAGGGGGAAAGCATTCCCTCTATCAGCCACTTAGTCGAACTACAAGCAGATATGTAAGGAGGAGAAACCATGCTGCAAGATTGTTTGATTGCATTTTTAGTTGGTGGTTTGATCTGTGCGGTCGGACAGGTTCTCATCGACTATACCAAACTGACACCGGCACGAATTCTAACCAGCTATGTGGTTGCGGGTGTTCTGCTGTCAGCAGTCGGAATTTATCCAAAACTGCTGGACTGGGCGGGCGGCGGTGCCAGTGTTCCGCTGACCGGATTTGGAAATCTATTGGCACAAGGCGTACGGGATGCCGTAGAGGAAAAAGGCTTTCTGGGTGTCTTTACAGGCGGATTGACCAGTGCTGCCGGCGGACTAACGGCTGCATTGGTGTTTGGTCTGTTGGCAGCCGTTTGTTTTCATCCAAAAGACAAATAACCAAATTCAAATTGTTTCACGTGAAACAAAAAAGGAGAAAAACACATGCGTGTATCAAAAGAACTTTATCAGCAAATGCAAGAGCAAACTGCTCCAAAGACAAAAAGCTATTATACCATTCCGGTTGCATTTCTGGTTGGCGGATTGATCTGCACATTGGGGGAATTGCTGCTGCATTTTTATCGTTTTCTTGGCAGTGACAAAACGGCAGCCGCAGCCTTCACCTCCATTACCCTTGTTGGCTTGAGTGCTTTGCTAACCGGATTGGGCTGGTATGAAAAGCTAGCCAAACACGCTGGAGCCGGCACACTCGTTCCGATTACAGGATTCGCCAATGCAGTTAGCTGCTGTGCCGTGGAATCCAAATCGGAAGGCTGGATTTTAGGCGTTGGGGCGAAAATATTCACCATTGCAGGGCCAGTCATTGTATACGGTACAGCAGCAAGTTTTGTGTACGGTATCATCTACTATCTGTTTACACTGGGACAATAGCATTCTATTGTATGCCTTGTTGCCTGTCATGGGAATCTATTTTTGATCACGGAAATCCATGTTCGGATTTCTTTTGGAAAACTTGTCCGAATCGTTTCATGACATAACGATGAGTGGGCTGTCTGCGGCGACTCGCCGCCTGAGCCAGCTTGACCGCAGTTGCCTGTGGCATTAAAATTGAAACCATCATTTAAAAATGGATTTCCGTGATTTTTGATGTTTAGAGAAACCTTATCCAGATGGATGATCTTTTTGAAAAAGAGGTGCTTTTCATGTCCATTCGTACTGACCTTGCACTGGAATCTGCTGCTGCCTGCTCCGGCATTGCACAGCAAATTCGTGGCTCTTATTTTCGTATCACAGATATTCGCATTGAAAGTGACCAACATGGTGCTGCCATTGGCAAACCCAAAGGACACTATCTCACCCTCGAAACCACAGCCCTGCACCGCCACAATCCCCATTTTGCACAACTGGCAGAAGAACTTGCAGCCGAACTTCTTCCCTTTCTGCCGGAAAGCGGACTGGTACTCGTTGCCGGTCTGGGCAACCGCAGCATTACACCCGATGCCCTTGGCGTTTTAGTTGCAGAACGGCTTTTTGTCACTCGCCATTTACAACATGCACTGTCTGCAACCGAATTTGAACCTTTCTCTAACCTGCGTCCTGTCAGTGCCATCGCAACCGGTGTCATGGGGCAGACCGGTATGGAGTCAGCAGAACTTCTTTCCGCAGTTTGTCAAAAAATCAAACCTGCTTGTGTAGTGGTAATTGATGCCTTGGCCTGTGCTGCACTGGAGCGATTGGGCAGAACAATTCAAGTCTGCGACAGCGGCATTGCCCCCGGCAGTGGGGTAGAAAACTGCCGAAAAGAGATTTCACAACGAACACTGCAAATCCCTGTTGTGGCAATTGGTGTGCCAACAGTAGTAGACTTGCAAACCGCAGCAGAAAGCCTGCTGCAAACGCAGCTGCCGCCCTTACAGCAGGAAAATTGGATGGTTACGCCAAGAGAAATTGACCAGCTGATTCAAAATGCTGCGGACTTGTTGCTGTGTGGACTGCAACTGGCGTTGTATCCAGAGTTGTCCTTTGAAGAAGTTTCCGCATTGCTTTAACAAATACCGAATGAAGAATCTCTGCGGTAATAAGGCAATCCTTTTACCAGCAAAATTCACAATGAATAACATAAAAATCCACTGTCCTTCCAAAAACCAGAAAGACAGTGGATTTCACTTTTTATTCGTTTACATCATCTGTAGGTTCTGCTGTTTTCGCCGTCTGCTCCGGCATACGAATCGGTCGGTTATACGGATATGCCCCACCATGATGCTGCGGCGGCGGTGCAGGTGCTGCCTGCGGCGACTGCACATAAGGGGGATTTTGCGGCGGCTGCGGATACGGCTCATATGCCGCCTGCATTGCTTGTGATTCATAGGATTCCGTCACAGACGGCCGTACTGTTTTTGATTCTGCCAATGGTCGCAAAGCAGCATCCTGCTCCGCTTTCTGTTCGACCCCCTCAGGTTCTTCCTCTGGCTCATCTTTCTTTGGCAGATACCGCAATGCCATCGTCATGCAAATCATACCCACATAAAATGCAGCCTCATTTGTCAGAAAATGCATCCAACGAGTATTTTTTACAGCATCTGTCAAATATCCCTCCATCTTCAATTCCAGTAATGCATCCTGTAACTCCATA
This sequence comes from Oscillospiraceae bacterium, assembly GCA_030523195.1. Lineage (GTDB taxonomy): Bacteria > Bacillota > Clostridia > Oscillospirales > Ruminococcaceae > Ruminococcus_C. Next base: position 2,127 of record JAUNJC010000009.1, on the reverse strand, counting down.
AAAGACATTGCAAACGGAATGAGGATGGCAACGATCTCCAATCCTTTCAATAGCCAGACTGCCCATTGGGGATAGCGTCCGACTAACAGCAAAAACAGCGGCACCAACATTGCAATTTGATAGTATACAATTTGTGATGCCAGAACTGCCCCCTGTTCGCCCTGCAATTCTGACCAACGCTGTAGCAAACCACCGTAAACGTAACAAACAGCAGGAATAATACAAAGCCACGGAAAATGCCGCATAACCACTACGCCAAGTATTGCCATAACTACACCGGCTGCTAGGAATAAATAATATTCCAACGTCATCGGATAAAGCGGATCCCGCATTCGCTGAATCATCCCGACACAGAGAATCAGACCAAATAATGTTGTCAAAATGGGAAACAGTGAACGGCGAGAAACCGAAACACGCAATCGCTCCATATTCCTGCCTCCTTATTCTGTCGGTTGCTGGTTCACAGCACTGTCTTCCTGTAAAACATACCACAAACCATCCACTTGAATGAGTGTGGGAGAAAGAATCTCTGTAATGGTATCCTTACTCCCTTTCAGCGTTCGCTCTACCTGCAATGTCACTGCATCCTCTGCATGAACGGTATCTTCCCCCAGCATCTCATTCATATCTTCTGTCCATTCCGTTAAAAATGCATCAGACTGCTCTGCCATTCCTGTAATAGCAAAAGAAACAGAAACATCCATGCCGCATCGTTCCCGCCAGTCTGCCATCGTATCTGCGATTGCCTGCTGATAGGTATCAATCACATCTTGTTTTGTTTTCCCGTAATGCTCCATATAATACGACCAGTATGCCGACGGTGCCATTAACTGATACAGTGTCTCCGGATCATTTTTTACAAATGCTGTATAATACTGCGACATAAGTGATTGATAAGTGTCCGGTGCCTGATCAGCACTGGCGGCATCTGTCGTACTTTCTGTTCTGCCTGAATCAGAAGACACACTTGTTCCCTCAGATGTCGTTTTGTGCACAATATCCGGCAACACCGTGGCACAAATTCCACCTGCTGCTACCAATACCAATAGCAAGCCACCCACCAGCAGCCCCTTTTTTTGTATTGCCATTATTTCAATGATTCCTCCTATCTTATCTTACCAAAGATCGTATCCTTCATACGCACAGGCGTATTCCACCTGTTCCATCGCTTCCATACAATACCATTTCATACCGCACTTGAACAGCGTCAATGTCACACTATCCGTTATGTTTTGTTGATCGCCAGTGGTAGAAATACGGACATTTGCCAATACGACCTCATCCAATGATAAGGTAATATGGTATGTATCCGAGAGCTTTGTTTCATACTCAGAAATTGTTTCCTCATCCGTATATGTCGTTGCCTGATCCCGTTCATAGGCAAATTCGATATTGGAACCAAGATCGCCTTCCATTTGTTCCTTTGCATAATGAAAATAACCGTCCAAGCAATCTCGAATTTCCTTGCGATTCATGCTATATTCCTCTGACAGTTCCGATAAAAAGCGATCCGGCACGATCTCACAGTAGCGTGTTCCGCTCATAGAGCCTCTGCCCCAGACATAACGGCGGATGGCAGCCCGATAGCCACTGAAAAGCAGAAAATATCCGCTTACCAGTAAAATCAGCACCAACAGGATACAACCTATCACAATCCAGCGGTTTCGTCTGCTGGTACGTTCCATGCGTTCATAGCGTGCCTCAGGCGTTTCTACATCCACAGCAGAATCAGACTGCTGTACCTGTTCCGGCGTACGATAGGTGCTCTTCACCGCAGCAGACAGTTCTTGTGTCTGACTGGAACGCACAGGAATCCCACAGTTCGGACATTTCTCCGCCCCCTCCGGCAGTTCTTGTTCACAAAATTTACATTTCATGCAGTGAATCCTTCCTTTCCATCTTTCTGCTACGATCAGTATCCATCGCAGCCCCCGATTTTTTGATACAATCCTACATCAATCGTGTCATGTTTCTTTTTTCACAGCCCGATAAGCAAAACTGTCCCCCACCCACATGATTCAAGCGTTGGTGGAGGACAGTGTGTGCGGCAAAAGAATCGTCATACAATCATCATTATATACTGTCCTCTATTGCAAACAACGGTGTTGTTTGCAGTGCCGCTAAAAG
>JAUNJC010000101.1 GCA_030523195.1 Oscillospiraceae bacterium | reverse complement strand
TTAATCACTAAAATATGATCAATACAAGCATCTAAAAAATACCTGTCATGAGAAACAAGAATAAAGCCAGATTTCTTTTTTAGATAAGCAGCGAGCACTTCCCTCGCATGAACATCCAAATGATTCGTAGGTTCATCAATCAACAAAAAGCTATTTTCCCGCAAAAACATTCCAACAATTAAAACCTTCGTTTGCTCCCCATTGGATAAGGTTAAAAATGGATGGTAAAGCAAATCATCATCTATCTCCAACAAATGTAGTTCTCGTCGAATCTGCCAGTCTTCCACCAATGGTGCAATTTCCTGTATCACATCAATCGTAAAATAAGAGGCATTCGGCATATACGGAAAGTATTCAAAATCTACTGATGATACAATTTTCCCCGTATGCTCTAATTTTCCCATTAACAATTGCAGTAACGTTGTTTTTCCTCGACCATTGCGACCCGTCAAACCCAATCGCCACGCTGTATCCAATTGTAAATTCACATTTTCAAATACATTTTCAAAGCTGCCGTCATAACCAAATGATAAATTTTGTATGCAAATCAATGACATATTCATTCCTCCGTATTCTATAAAAAATAAAAGACCGCAGAAAATATCCGCAGTCTTCTAAACACGAAAAGGCAATGCCACAAAAGCATCTATCATGCAAAAAGGTGCGAACATTTCCTGCTCGCATATCCATAAACGGCAAACAGCACAGTATCACACTGTGCTAAAACCATATAAGATATGCAAAAATTAGCAAGAAATTGTACGCATCTTTCCACCTCAAATCATTTTGATTATTTTTACATTTTCATAATAGCACAACAAGTACATTTTGTCAAGTCCTTTTCAAAATTTTAATGAGTAATGATTATCCTAAAACCGTATTTTCACCACCTCCTGTCTGTTTTCTCCATTTTATTCAAAGGGATCACATGTTTTATTTTCCACTTCCATTGCATACAGCAAAAGTGTATTGTCCACGGTATTGACAGCACCAAGAAAAATTTCATTTGCATGATGAAAACCTTGATGATGCAGCTGTTTTTCTAACCATATTTTGTTGTTTCCTGTGCATTTTAAATTCTCTTCATTAATATTTCCATCCAGAATGACATTTACAAGAATCTCTTGCTGAACAGGAGTTATATCCATATCAGATGGTTCTAACGGTCTATGTGCTTCTGTCGGAAGAATACTAATAGAACCATTATATTCAAATACCGCAGTCTGCATTTGTGATAAATCAAAATATCCTTGATTTCGACAATGTGTTAAAAAGTCACTCAGATCAATTTTTGCCTTTTTAAAATTTTCACGATAAAGTTTTCCCTTATCAAATAAAATTAATGGCTTTCCATTGATCATTTTACGAATATGTGTTGATTTCCCAGTCACCAATGAAACAAGATAGGCAATAACAGCATAAATAATCATGGCAAGCAAAGTTCTTTCCGGGTTTTCGAGTTCCGTTGCAAACTCAGCTGCAATAGAACCGATGGAAATACCAATGACGTAATCAAACATGCTAAGTTGAGAAATTTGTTTATTTCCCATTAATTTTGTCAAAAGGAATAATGTAATAACACTAACAACTGACGTAAAAGCAATTTTTAATAACTCCATTGTAATCTCCCTTCTTTTTTCTTATCATATGTAAAATTAAAAAAAATATACAAAATGATCAGCAATACTGTTTTTACCATATAAAAAGTGCCTGTAATTTGAATAAATCACTATAAAAAAGAATCCTCCTATGGTATATAAGAAGTACCATAGAAAGATTCTTTAAATATAAACAAAACTGACTCCGTTAAAAACGAAGTCAGTTTGCTGCTTAAAATTTAATATTTACAACATTGCAAAGTGATTTTATACTATCTGCACAATCATCCAGTTCTAATATTAAATATATATAGTATTTTGTTGTGTTATTTTTATGACTTCGGCTGATTCCGTTTTGCCAGCAAGGTCTTAATCTTTTGGTTCGGATCCAGTACACTGCCAATTGATGCATCGTGATTCAATGCGGCAATAAAGCAGGAAATATATTTGGAGCAGTCCACCTCATGGAACCATTCTCTGGAAAGCAGTTCTTTTGTTCGATAAGTCAAATTCGTTCCAAATACAGCATCAATATAACCATTTGCATATGCTTCATCAAACTTTTCTAGCCCGTTGACAAACAAACCATAGGTTGCATAACAGAAAACTCTTCTTGCATGCCGCTTTTTCAGAGCATAGGCAATATCCAACATGGATTCTCCAGAGGAAATAATATCATCGGCAATAAAAACATCTTTATCTTCTACAGAATTTCCAAGATATTCATGTGCCACAATCGGATTTCTGCCGTTGACAATAATCGAATAATCCCGCCGCTTGTAGAACATACCCATCGGTACACCTAGCACAGAAGCATAGTACATATTTCGATTCAATGCCCCTTCGTCTGGACTAATCACCATAAATTCATCTGGTGTGGTACGCAGATGTGGAATGTCGTGAAACATTGCCTTCAAAACCTGATAAGACGGCACTACATTGTCAAAACCCATCAGCGGAATCGCATTGCAAACTCTAGGATCATGGGCATCAAATGTAATAACATTGGAAACTCCCATCTGTTCCAGTTCCTGCAATGCACACGCACAGTCGAGCGATTCTCTATAATTTCTCCGGTGCTGTCTGCCGCCGTAGAGAATCGGCATAATCACATTCACACGATGTGCCTTCCCACTTGCAGCCTGAATAATTCGCTTCAAATCCTGATAATGGTCGTCCGGTGACATCACATTCATTCTGTCAAACATCTGATATTCACAACTATAATTTCCAACGTCAATCAGAATAAACAGATCTTTGCCTCGAATGGTGGATTTAATCAATCCCTTTCCGTCACCGGAAGAGAACCGAGGACATTCACAGGCAATCAAAAAGGTGTCTACGTCATAGCCGCCTTTTCTTGCCCATTCCACCAGATATGTGTCAATCTTCTTTCCGAGTTCCTCCGTTCCACGCATCGCAATCAGCCCCAGCGGGGCAACATTCGTCTCATGATTAAACAAAATATCCGATGCGGATGATGCTGCTGTTACCATTTTTTGTTCTCCTTTTTCTCCTTGGCATAGTTTCATCTGCAATTACTTACAGAACTTTTCAATGTAATGATCAATATCTTTTGCAATGATTTCCTTTGCTGCCTTTGCATTCTGGATTTCATCTACCGCTGTGGTCTTGTGTTCCAATTCTTTGTAGACCTTAAAGAAATGTACCATTTCCTCAAAAATATGACTTGGCAATTCGTCAATATCTACATAAGTATTATAAGTAGGGTCACTGCACGGAATGGCAATGATTTTATCATCATGCCGACCATTGTCAATCATACGAATGACACCGATGGGATAGCAACGTACCAGCGTCATCGGATAGAGGTTCTGAGAACAAAGTACCAATACATCCAACGGGTCACCATCGTCTGCATACGTTCTTGGGAGAAAGCCATAATTTGCCGGATAGTGTGTAGAAGTATACAAAATCCGATCCATTTCCAAAATACCGGTTTCTTTATTCAGCTCATATTTTACCTTGCTGTTCTTTGGGATTTCGATCACAGCAACAAATTCCTCAGTAGAAATTTGCTTCGGGCTGATGTCATGCCAGATATTCATGTTTTTGGTCACACTCCTTGAAAATAAATTGCACATGAAATTTATATATCATGCACTGACCGTAACGTTTCCTCTTTTAAGTATAACCATGATTTTGCGTTTTGTCAATAGAAATGCTTCCTTTTCGGCTCATAAATTCTTTATGAATGGAATATGACACAAAAATTTTCATTAAGATTTTACAAAAATAGTACGAAAGGCGGAAAATATTTGCCGTTTTCCTATTGACAGCGTAATTTGGAATATAATTACAAACATTTATTTTTTTCGTGTGCTCAGGGAAAACTGTCTGATTTTCATGTGAAATTTTCCAGTTCCCTTGCATTTCCCTTTGAAAACTGTTATAATAATAATCAGAAAAAAGAAAGAAACGGAAACAGGAGATATTCCTGATTTTCACTTTCCCATCAGAAAAAACAAAAACAGGAGGCTGCTTATGCAAACCAATCCACAGGAATATGCACACCAAATCAACCGCATTATTACAGAAGTAAAAAAAGCCGTTGTGGGAAAAGATGTCATTATTGCAAAGGTATTGCTTGCCATACTGGCAAACGGCAATGTCTTAATGGAGGACATGCCCGGCGTTGGTAAAACCACTATGGCACTTGCCTTCTCCCGCGCCCTCTCCCTCTCCTATAAGCGAATGCAATTTACACCGGATGTCTTACCGTCCGATTTGACTGGCTTCTCTCTTTATCAGAAAAGTACAGAAACATTTGTCTTTCAGCCGGGTGCTCTATTCTGCCAACTCTTTCTGGCAGACGAAATCAACCGAACTTCCAGTAAAACACAATCTGCTCTGCTGGAAGCCATGGAAGAACACAGTGTCACAGTAGAAGGCCGTACCTATCAGCTGCCGCAGCCACACCTTGTCATTGCCACACAAAATCCCATTGGTTCTGTCGGTACACAGATGCTGCCAGAATCCCAGATGGATCGCTTTATGTTCCGGCTGGAAATGGGTTATCCACAACTGGAAGACGAAATGCAAATTCTCCGTACTCGTCATGACAACAATCCACTCGAAACCGTTCAGCCTGTTGTGGATGCAGCTGCCCTATTGGAAATGCAGCGTGCCGTACATGCCATTTATGTAGATGATAAAATTTATTATTACATTGCCAATCTGGTGCAGGAAACCCGAAAGCATCCTGCCGTCCTACTCGGTATTAGTCCAAGAGGTACCTTGGCTCTAACCGATGCAGCAAAAGGCATTGCCTTCATGCGTGGCAGAAATTATGTAGTGCCAGACGATGTTACAGCAGTTTGTGAGGATGTCTTCAATCATCGTATTCTGCTCAAAAATCACACCAACAATGCACAGGCAGTCAAGCAGCTGATTCAGGAATTCCTGCAAACCGTTCCCGTTCCCAAACCATCCGCTGCACAAAGGCGGTGATGCCTATGTGGTATACAAAACTGATTTATATTGTCTTACTTTTCATCGGACTGTTATTCTCTATTTTATATGATGGCATCTTTTCTATGCTGCTGTTCCTCATTCTTCTACTGCTGCCTGTAACACAATTCTGTCTGGTACACTATATCCGAAGAAAGATTTCTGTTACTTTACAAGTCAAACAAACAGAAATTGGAAGAGGAAATGCACAGCCGCTTTACTGTACCTTGCAAAATAAAAGCCGTCTGCCATTGAATTATTGCCACACAACCTTGGTATTACACAATGAAACGGCTGGAGAAGCAGAACAATTGGAACTCCAGCTGCCTCTACAGGGAAAGTTCTCTGCAACTGTTTCCTTTCAGTTTTCCTCCCAACACTGTGGGAATCTGCAAATCCGTGTAAAAAGCTGTCGTATCATGGATTATCTGCACCTGTTCTCCTGTCTGGTTCGCAATCATACAACAGCAAACTGTGTAGTGGTTCCCGCTGAACAGGCTGATGGGTTCACCATGCAAACGGCAAATCGCACGGAACAAGAGGAAAGTGTCATCTACGATCCCAACCGTCCCGGCGATGACAACACAGAATTATTTAGCATTCGAGAATTTCAAAATACTGATAACCCCAAACGAATCCACTGGAAACGCAGCAGCCGAGAAGAAAATCTATTTGTCAAAGAGTACAGCCGCCCAATGGAAAAGCAATTTTGCATTCTGCTTGACCGCTCTCAGCCAAACAAGCAACCGGTAACTGGTTCACAAATTGATGCGCAAATGGAATGTGCCCACGCCCTTTCCTGCATTCTCCTGCGACAGCAAGTGCCGCTTGTGCTCGCTTGGAATACCAAAGAAACCTTGCAAATTCAACTTATCTCCACTATGGCACAATTACAGCAATGCATGATACAAATTTTGGAAGAGCCACCACTGTCAGAACCTGTATCTGCTCTACAGCAATTGCAGGAATCTGATCTTCCTATTCCCTATGCGATGCTGTTTCATATTGCACACATGGAACATCTGCCGGAAACTGCCGATTCTCGTTGTGCCAGCAAACAGCTCCATCTGCTGACAAATTTACAGGTACAAAAACAAGATACGGTACTTCCAATTTCCATGGAAACACTTCCGGCGGTTTTGACTGCCATTTGCAATGCGTAAGGAAAGGAAGGAATCTGCAATGGAACAAAAAAAGAAAACACCCATACAGCCGCCTTTGAACAGCGGTATTCTGATACAGGACGATATCTCCATTACCATTCGCCCAGCTTCTGCCATCACACGCAATCTGATTCTATTTTTAATTGCAGCAATGGGATTTATTGGTACAATCGTTGCCTCCCTTTCCATGTTCACACCAACTTATGACAGAAAACAATTTCTCTTTGCTGCAATGGCTTCTTTTTTGGGCTACAGTTTCCTAAGTATGCTCCCCAAACGACTGCGATGGCTGACACCAGTGAGTTTGGCAGCAACCACTTGCTTTTTCTTTTGGAAACGCAATTTTTTGATTGCTGGTTTCCAGTTTTTTTATAACCACTTATATCAAAATATCTACCACACAGAAGTTTTATACTACCGCATGGATACCCAATGGAATGAAGCACAATGCACTGCTTTCTTTCTCAGCGGTTGTGTCGTACTTCTTGCTTGTCTGGTCTGCTGGTTTACAATTCACCATCCGTTTTTCCCCATCGGCTTTCTTATCACATTTCTTCCGATTGAACTGGGGCTTTACAACGGTCTGGAAATGTCTTTACCAGCCATTGCAATGGTATTGCTCTATTGGACAGCCCTTGTGGCAATGCATTTAACTGCCCTGCGATATTCGCAGGAACAGCGAGATGTTGGCTTCTTCCGGAAAGGCAATCAATTTACAGCTGCCTATACAATGCGTACTACCATGGCAGAACGCTGTGGGATGATTATGGCATTTTTGACGGCATTGATTTTCTTACTCTCATGGGCATTTTTAACTGCCAGTGGAATGGCAGACAAACCAGAAATACAGGAAAAACGAAAAGAACTGAAAACGTCATTACAGTCTTTTGACATGGAAGATGTACAAGATAGTCTTTCCAACCTTGGTGCTGCCATGGGACTTGGCAATACGATGCAAATACAGAAACTCGGTCGAAAGTCCTCTGTGGATATTCAAAACGAACCTCAGTTGAAATTAACAATGGATGACTTGCCAAACCATGCAATTTATCTCAAATCATTTACTGGTACAACTTATGATGAGAATGCATGGAAAGCACTAGACTCCAGTATCTGGCAGGAAAACGAAGCCCTTACTACACTTTCCGAAACCTATAATTGTTATCCACAGCTATTCCCCTACTGGTTTCAGACCAACCAAACGGAAAATGCCGTCACCAATCTTAAAATTTCTGCTCTAAAATGGGAGCGATACTGCTATGTTCCCTATGCTTCCTACAACGAAAAGGCAACCTATCAAGGAGATAGCAGCACAGTCATGGAGAATAAAAAACAATATAGCTTTTCTCTCTCTACTGAACAAAATTTCTCTGAACAGTTGCATGATCGCTCCCTGCAAACCATCTCCCTACAAAAAAGTATGTTCAATTCAGAAGATGATGTGACAACAACATTTTTGAATGCCCTTGCCTTGCCAGAAAATACAGAAACTTTTTTTGTCACCACCTATTCAGATACAAAAAAAGCAGATGGCACCTATGACCAGTATGCCATTCAATGTATGCTGACTGAACAATATGTATACCGCCCGTTCGTCTATGAAAACTATACCAAAAAGAAAGAAACAGATGCCCTGCAAGCAGT
>JAUNJC010000008.1 GCA_030523195.1 Oscillospiraceae bacterium | reverse complement strand
CCACAACCACCACGACTACTACTACAACGACAACCACTACGACTGTCCCCGTCACCACCCCCGTGACGACAACAATCGTTACAACCAACCCTCATATAGACAATACACTGGATTTTGATGCCGACATTTGGAATTTCCCGAATACCAAAAAAGTATTTTCTCCGGCTTATATCAGTGAGGAATACTGGCAAAAGCTGATTAAAAATATTCCGAATACAGATATTGCAGAAGTCACTTCTTTAAAAAAGCAACTGTATACGAAATTTGACGGTGTTTGTTATGGGATGTCTGTGTTGACCGCATTGTATAAACAAGGTTATCTGCATCCATCGGACTATACAGAGGGTGCCGCCACATTAAAGCAAATCGGAAAGCCGAACGATGATGATGTCGAATCGCTGATTGTATATTATTACTTGCTGCAAGGGACGACGGATATCAAATTCCAAACAAAAAAATGCTTGCAATCCAGCAAATATAGTATGAAAAATATGATGAACACATTGATTCAAAAGGCAGGACAGGTTTCGGATGGCGGTGACCCTGTGGTTGTCAATTATGCTTGGACAGAGAACGGCACTTCCGGATGGGCACATTCCGTAGTAGCATATGGCGTAGAGTACGGTTCTTGGGATGTTGCCGCGGGATATGATGGAAGAATTTTGATTTATGACTGCACAAAGGGCAGGTTTACAGATGACGCTTGTATTTATTTTAAGACGGATACATTAGAATGGTATATCCCTTATAAGGAATTGCGATATGATGCCTCTGTATCGAAATGCTATGCAAGACTGCTCATGGTGAGCAATGATGCAACACTTTTAAATAAACATGGGTATCTGAAACCATCTGATTCTTCCACGCAAACAGGAGCAGATGAAACAGAAACAGAAGGGTTCTATCCGGAAATTGCAGTCAATAGTCGGAATATCAGTATTCGAAAAACGGGAAGTCAGGATACGTTTGCAATCAACAGCTCCGAAATGGATGAGGACGAAATCTTTAATGGATATGGTATCATTGCTGGAGAAGCCAATCAGAATTACAGCTATTTTATGACAGATCATGAAAGCGGTTATTCTGCGATGACAAGTGTCGATGAGGAAATGTCTGCAACCATGCGGTTTGAAAATGAACGAGCCGTTGTCAATGCCGATCATGCTCATAAAATTACATTCCTTCCGGATTGCACAATCAGTGTCAATGGGGATCAAACTGATTATGATATTGATGTTGTAACCAATCAGGAACAGTGTACACTGCCATGGTATGAACTAAAACTGAAAGGTTATACTGATACTTCTGTTTCTTTGCAGCAATACCAAGATGGTTATCTTTTAAAAGGTGATCTCGGCAGCCAATTGAGCGTCACAGCCAATAATACCTTTGGAGGACAGTGTGTATCCTGTTCTGATTTGGATGCCTATTCTTCTGTGTATATTACAACCACGGGAGAATATAATCAAATGCTGAATGTGCTGGTGGACAAAAATCAAGATGGAACATATGAAACTTCCATTCTTGACAGAATTCCGGGAGATGTGAATGCAGATGGCGTAGTGAATGTTTTGGATTTGATGCTTGCAAAACGGAACCTTCTGACCGGAGATGGCATTGTCAATCTGTACGGCATGGACAAGGATTCTTCTGGAAACATTACCTTGACAGATTTGGTTTCTTTACAGAAATTTTTGTTAAATAAATAAGAGAGGAGAAAAAAATTGAAAAAACGGAAATTAAAAACAGTTTCTAAAAAAGCGGTTGTCTTTCTGACAAGCTGCACACTATTAACAGGTGGAATGTCCTATCTGCCCTCTGTATTTTATGTCAATCAGGCAGCGATTACCGCAGAAGCCTTGACTTGTACTGCCCCGTCTCCGATTGCATGGCAGCAGGATTCTACTTCCAGACCACAGATTGATTCCTATTTAACCGGTGTTTCTTATTGGAACAACCATCTTTGGACAAGCATTGGAAGTCAAAAACAAACCATTGGTTCTTCTGCCTGTGGTCTATTTTCTGTGATTAATTCGGTTTACTATAAAACAGGAAACTTTATGGATCCGACCTTTGTTGCAGATTGGTCCAGAACCAATGGATATCGTACTTCTAATAATGGTGTGGATACCAGATTTTTTAAAGCTTATGCACAAAGTTATGGTTCTACCTATGGGTTTTCCTATGCCGGCAGCTATTCTAGTGTCTCTTCTGCATTGGCACATGTCAGAAATGGCGGAACCATTTGTGGATGTGTGCCGGGACACTGGATTGCCATTGTAGACTATAACAGTTCCAATGGAAAGTATTTGATGCTGGATTCTTCCAGAGCCTCTTCCAGATGTACTTCCATCAGTGGATGGACTTCCAGCAGGGGGGTGGCATGGGTTTCCGGCAGTGCCTTTTCTTCCGGAAAATATACGCTGTCCGGAAGATGTATGTATGGATTTTCCTACAGTCAACCGGTTCCGCCTCCAGATACCAGCCATGTAACCGATGACCACTTACCATGGAACTACACTTATCCGACTCGTACCCTGTACAAAAAGTCACCGATGATGAATGGAAATGATGTAAAGTGGCTGCAGTCGGCTCTATCCTATCTGGGATATTCCTGTTCCGTAGACGGTTATCTTGGAGCAGAGACTGCAAATCAGATTCGGGCATATCAATCCGCAAATGGTTTAACAGTAGATGGGAAAGCCGGCACAAAAACGCTGTCCAGTCTGAAAGCCAAAGCAGAAGCCAAAAATACCGGCAGCAGTGATGGTCAAACCAGCAACAACAGCAATTATAGTACGCCATCCAGAACCTTGAAGTACATTTCCGGTTCTCTGATGCGGGGCGAAGATGTCAAGTGGCTGCAAGCTTCTTTGAATCAGCTGATCCATGCTGGTCTGACAGTAGATGGGATGTTCGGAAAGAATACCTATAATGCCGTGAAGAATTTCCAGAGCCTGAATGGTCTGGGCGTGGATGGCATTGTGGGACAGTATACCCGTGGAAAAATCACAGCCCTGTTGGAAAATAAAGATTATGTTGCACCGCAAAGTTCCACCGGAACGATTTTGAAATACGGCTACTCGGCACCAACCGGAACGCTGCGTTCTGGTTCTAAAGGAGATGCCGTTCGCTGGCTGCAAGTTGCATTGAACAATACCATTTCCTCTGATTTGGATGTAGATGGACACTATGGCGCGAAGACAAAGGCAGCGGTACAGAGCTTCCAGTCACAGAATGGTCTGAAATCGGATGGCATTTTCGGACCTGCCTCTCTTTCTAAGATGAAAGAAATACTTGCCTCCCGTTCCATCACAATCTGTGGTGGCAGCGAAATGCCGACTATGGTCAGTCTGAATCTGAAAGAAGAGAAGTATTATTTTGCAGAAGAGGAAAGCATTGCATTTGAATTTGACAGCGATACCGCTGATACTTATCGTCTTATGATTTCCAATGAAAACGGAGATGTGGTGTATGATTATCAAACAGACGAGTATTCGCTCACCACGGCACTGGATGCAGGTACCTATACAGCAACGGTAACGGCAAGTAATGAGAAAGGTTCTCTCATTAGTGAGCCGATTACATTCTCTGTCATTCATCAGTCGGAAAAGACAGAATCCATCTCTCAAATTCGTTCTTCTGCTTATGATACTGCATTGTCTTACGACTTGAAAACAGATACGTTATATGTGACAGAAGATGCCACTTATGAATCCATGTGGCGATTCGTATCGCATGAAAACTGGACATTTGAAATCTATAATGCCTATTATGGAAAAATGCTGACCGTTTCGGATGGACAGCTGAAAATGGTAGAGCAAACTACAGAAGATCCAAATGCCTACTGGTATCTGTATGAAGAGGACGGTATGTCCTTTATTAAAAATATGGAATCTGATATGACAATCACCATTGCTTCTGATGGAAGCGTTTTATTGAAGGAATTGGATACCACCTCGAATGCACAAAGCGTTGCATTTGTGACAGACGATAAAAACAGTGTTGTTCCAACATTTACGCAAGTCGATGAAACGCATGCAAAATTGTCATGGAATCCGGTAGAAGGTTCTGATTTGTATTCGATTACCGTTTTTGATACAGAAGGCATAACAGAAAATGGTATCTTTAATTACATTGAAACACAGGATACCTCCTGCGAAATTGAAATTCCTGAAAATGCTGCTTATTCCGTATATCTGGAAGCAACAGTAGCCGGTGATATCATTATTAGCATTGGCATGGGAGAAGCGGACGAAGAGGAAGAACCACCAGTTACACCGCCGCAGGAAGAACCAGAGAATCCATCTGAACAATATCTGGATAAGATTATCCAGCTGCAACGTTATCTGTTGAATGAAAGTGGATATAGTCCCATTGAAGTGACGGAACTGGATATGAATTTTGATGGAAAATTGGATGCATTGGATTTGATTTTATTGAAGAGAATGATTGGTTCAGAATCAGGTCTCTGATATTGTTGTTTTTCAAAATAAGATGCAATTCCCCTATGAATTGGATTGTCATGATTCATAGGGGAATTTTGATTTTGCAGGGATCCGATTGAAAAAGATACCCAAAAATGTATTTTTATTGAACTCACATAATTTCTAAGTTTTAAAAAATGAAATAGAAAAGAAAAAGCCCAGAACGAAAAAACGTTTCGGGCTTTTTTTGTTGGTTGAACATCTGGAAACTGTTTTTATTTACACAAGAAGTATAAGAACTTTGCATCAGAAGCACAACAATTATGCACAAGAAGTTGGATATTTAGGCATAAAAAAAGCCGCCTGTTTTTAAAAGACAGACGGTGTTTTTTTGTTTTTAAAATATGGGAAAAAACAACTACACCTCATCTATTTTAGGGGGTGTAGTTGCGACACCTGATTTTTGTATCTCTGACATAGAATTTTAGACCCTTCCTATTTTGAGGGGGGTGTAGTTGAAGATCGACACGATGCTCCTATGATGGTTTCAGACCCTCCCTATTTTAGGAGGGTGTAGTGGAGGAAACGATACAAAAAATCGTCCCTGTATTTGTTAGTATAGCACAAACTGCATAAATTGTCAAGTCATTTTTGCAAAAATCGAAAAGCTTCTACAAACTGTTTTCGTTGCTATCCGCAGAATCATGATTGTTGCCGGAGAAATCCGTGCTGTTATCCTCTCCAGTAGAAAGAGAAGCACCAAAGTCGTCTAAATTGGTTCCCTGTGTTTGGGTGTTGAACGAAGATACATTTTCTGTTGTAGAGTTGGAAGTACCAAAATCCTCTAGACTACTGTTCTGTGTCTGGTTACTGGACTGGGAAAGATTTGGTTCAAACGTGCCAACAAGGCTTTCCGTTCCAGTATTCTTATTTTCAACGTGTACGGTCCATGGTTCCCCTTCTTTTGTCGGTCGGCAAATATAAGTATTTTTTTGATATTCTGGATTTTCCAGATAACAGTAATTCGAGGTATTGAGAGCCGTCTGATTTGCATCCTGTTCCTCATATTTGTGACCGCTATTACTTTTTCCATCTTCCAATTGATATAGTCCGGCGTTGTTTGTGGTGTTGTTCAATTCTTTCTGTGACATCCCAGCCTGATCAGAATATTCTAAAAATCCTCTATTTTCCATGCCCGTAACATGGCCTTTATGCGGTTTGCCAGTGATGGGTTCTTTGGTATTGGGGTCAATATAATTTCCATTTTCGTCCTTTTCTGCTCGGCTTTCTATTTGTTCTCTTGTGGATTTTCTTACATAGGATCGATGATTGCCCATAGGTTTTCTCCTTTTGATTGATATGGTTGTACTTCCGTTTTTTATTGCATAGCATCCCCCCATTTTCATAACTTATTGCTATAAAATAAAATATTCTTTTGTTCTGGTATCATAGAGAATCGCAGTTTCCATTTGGAGAATCCATTCCACTGGAACATAGGGACGTATGGTGGGCGTATAGGTTGTCGTGACGGTACGGTTGCGATGGAGCAGCAGATCCGGAATCGTGGCAGAAAACAAGCGTAAATCTTTGGTTTCTGCATTGGATGCCATTGAGACAATGCGTTCTCCAAACAGGGCGGAGACCTGTTGTGCACTCTTTCCACCGTGGCGGCTGAACAAGTTGTAATCGAACAAATTCAAAAACCTTTCTACAGATTCTCCTTCTGTTGCGGTACAGAAAATATCTGGACTTACATATAAAACCGTTACATTTGGCTGATACTGCAATCCAGCAATCAAATCTGTTATTGCAGAGATGGGATTGTAAATCCCTGCATGAAAGATCAACAGCAAAGGTTCTCCACGTTTGGCACGACAGAGAATGTCTGTTTTTAACTGTCGAATCAATTGTGTATTTTGAGCAGTCACAGTTGGGTTCGCAGAGAAGATCACTGCACTGCCAACAGGGAGGTCTGTCATACTCTGCACTACATTTCCACTATACCGCATGGCAGCAATCGCATTTTCCAAAGGAATTAAATGTTTTGCAGTCTGCATAAGCGTGGCGTGTAATTCCTCTGCATGAAAAGGAGAAATGCGACCCTGTATTTGTAGTGTTTGCAGGGCAGACATCATGGCATTTGCCGTGTGTAGACGAAGATAATTTTCTTTGGTCAGACGACCATTTCCCTGTAAAATAGAAAGCTCTTCCAATGCCTGCAAACAGCGTTTCATCCCGTTCCGGTCATCTTCTTCCAGATTCGTCTGCTCGAAATATCGAAAGATTCGATCAATGCTGTCTGTGCCATCTTCTGAAAATAGGGAATTGTAATCTTCGCACCCTGCACGGATACAGCAAACAGTGGAAAAAAATTTCTGTAATGGAGATAAAAAATCCCCTGCTTGTACAAAATCCAGTACCATTGCGGTGGTATTAGGTGCCTTTTGAGAAAGCATCCTCTGAAAGACCACTTCTGCCATTGCAAAATGGCTGCCGCTTACTAAATAGGAGCCCATTGGAAGAGAAATATGTGGTTGATCAATCATGTTCTTCATACGATCCACTCCTTATCAAAGTGTATCCAGTAGGGATATTGATTGTTTTTTTTGTTTTCGTCCTTTCTTTCAAATATCACTGCATCGCCTACAGAGAGCTGTGTTAAAACATAAGATGGTACAAGTGGTTGTTTTTCGATTGCCGTATAAATGGTGAAATCCGGATTCATCTTTGTAATGGGCAAGTCTGCTTCTCCGGCATGTTTGGAGAAATATTCTCTGCTGTCTGCATCATTGCAGAAAAAGCAAATATTGTTAATAAATCCGGCCAGCAGTGCATTGGTTTCTTCTTCCCCCCAGCCGGCATACAGCTGTGCCACACTTTGTATACCTGAGATCACACGGACACCGTATTGCCTCCCAAAATTTACTAAATCTGAAAGATAGGTCAATTTTCCGGGCAGCTGTGGAAACTCATCCAGATAGAAATAAATGCGTTTTGCTTCACTTTTTCCGGTCAATGCCTCTTTCATCAGCAAATCCAGCATAATACGAATCATGGTTTCTGCGGATTTTTTGGTATCAAATTCGTATTCAATGAATAGTTTTCGTCCGATTCCGCCATGCCGGATAAATTCCCGTAAGGAAAACGTTCCCTCTCCACAAAAATTCCCCTGAAAAGATTCCTGTAAGACGTTGATAAACTCTCCCAGTACCCCGCTAACTGTTTGCGGCGCTGCCGATCCAATGAGTTGTCTGGTGGATGCTAAATCTGCATATTGATCGGTGGCGTTTAGCATTTCCTTTATCGACATGGAACGTATTTTTTGAATGGCTGCTCTTGTAGATGGAAGACGATCAGCATATTGCCGACACATTGCAATCATCAGAGCAGAGAACAGATGGCAGGCAGCAGTCGGAAAATAGGGATTGCTCTGATTTCCTTCTATGGCTTCTTGAAACAAAGTCTTCGCAATCTCTCGGATTTGTTCTTCCGGATGCCCCTCATAGAGACACATATCTTTCAGAAGATGCCATTTCGGCTGTGCAGAAGCTGGATAATTGGGCAAGTCTTTCAGGGATAGGATATAATCCCCTTCTTTGTAAAATTTTTTCAGGTAGTCTCCTTTCGGATCGAAAATAATATGGATACTGTGTGCTCTCTGTATAGTCTGGGGTAATATATTTTGGATGAAACAGGTTTTTCCGCTGCCAGCAGCACCCGTACAAAGCAAACTGATGTCCTCCAGCGGCAAGATATGCCGGCCGCCATGATAGTCTGTGCCTTGCAGGATGGCAAGCGGCTGTGAAATGGTTTTCTTCGGCGGCAGATTGCAGTAAAAATCATATTGCATCGAAAGGTCTCCTTTCCAAGATTGGTTTTACATAATTTGTGTGGTCTGGTCAGCTTCTGCCTGTTCCAGTTTTGCAATTCTTGCATAATTGTTGGGATGGTCGCTCAATAACTGCTCTGTAAAATTCAATTGCACTGGTTCGCTCTGTTCCAAGTCCTCCAGAAAGTATTTCATTGCTGTGCTGCATCCCAGTGGAACGGTCAATGCATCAGCGGCATACTCTTGTTGCCGAAACAAAAACGCTGCGAAAAAATGGTGCAGCATAATCGCTAACTTCAAAAACAGGTTGCAGAAACCACGTACGATTTTTGTAAATAGTCCTGTGATGGTGATTGCTGCAAAGCCGCCAAAGGCAATACAAAATACAAAAAACAGCAGTACACCTATAAACAGCAAAACACCAAATTCGGACAATAAAAATAGTCCAGTAAAACATATAATATTAAATTGTAATATACATGAAAAATAGGAATCATAATGCAGCGTATGACCAAGCTCGTGGATGAGCACTGCTTGCAGCACCATATCATTTTCCTGCATCATCCCTTTTGTAAGAATAATTCGATTTCCAAGTGAAAATGCGTTTCGTGACAAGGAATTGCTGATGTATAACTTGATATGTGGACAGCGTTTCCCATTGTTTTGCAGTTTTTGTTTTATTGTATTAAAATTACGAGTGAGACGGTTGGCATCGACGCTCCTGCACTGTGATAATGGTCGAGCCTGCAAGGTCATCAGCGACAGAAAAAATGAAACTGCCATCCCGATGAGCAGAAGAACAGCAGTCACAGGGATGGCGAGCAGTGTTCCAGTGACTGCGTAAGCAAATATCAAATCGCCAACTGCCAGAATCACAAACCCAATGCGGCTGAGAAAGTTCCGAAGTTTCATAAGCAATAGTCCTTTCTTGTTTTTATGTACGGAGTGACTTTTAAGTAGTATACTGAGCAAAAAACATGCATTTTAGGTTTTTTAATTTTTTTTATTTATACAATAAGTACAATAAGTTTGTATAAGAAGCACAAGAAATTTGCATTAGAAGTACAAGAAAAATACACAAGAGCAGAGAACGCTGTACCGATTTAGATGGATTAGGAATAGCTTTTCAATAATTTTTGTGCAGCTTTATTTTTTGTTCCAATCAGCAACACACAGCGGTTATTGACAGCGAAGGTTTCATTCAATGTACCATCTGGATTTAGATCTTCTGTGAAA
This sequence comes from Oscillospiraceae bacterium, assembly GCA_030523195.1. Lineage (GTDB taxonomy): Bacteria > Bacillota > Clostridia > Oscillospirales > Ruminococcaceae > Ruminococcus_C. The sequence continues at coordinate 25,312 of JAUNJC010000008.1, read as the reverse complement.
AATTCGGTACGGTCATAGCCTGTCCCGATACAGCAAATTTGATTTTCCGGCACGTCGAAGCTTTGTAAAACCTTTGAAACGGCTTCTGCCCGTTCTCTCGAAAGAGTGCGACTACTCTCCGCATCGCCATCTGTAGCGGTCATGCCGATGAGAATACACGTTGTTTTCTGTTTGCACAAGAGGGCTGCCAGCGGCTGCAAAGCCGCTTCGGCATCCTGCTGACTGGAAAAGTCGGCGGTATTGGCGACAAACGCCACTTGACTTTCTGGAATCTCTACCACATCCACATCGGAAAGAATCGGTTCTGCCGCTGTCTCAGAGGGGCTGTCCGCTTCCACATAAGGCAAGTCTGAAAGAGTCTTCTTGGTTGCCACTTTTGAAACGGATGGCATATCGTTTGTTTGGGTGTTTTTCTGCTTATAGATGGTATCCTTGCAATCCGGAACTCTCCCACCTTCCGTAAAAATCCCTTCCCAGAGGGAAATCAGATTGCCTCTTGCTTCGTTGCTCAAGGAATCCTGCGGTGCAGCAACGTCCCCAAGACTATAGGTTATAATTTCATCTATGTTGGAAACATCCGGAATTGCTTGTTCTTTTGACAGCGTGGAAATGGCTTCTTCTACATTTAAAAAATCTAGGTAATCCTGTGTCAAATCCAGTGCACCGGTTGTGGAAAGACCGCTATCTGCCAAAATCATAACTTTCTTTCCTTCTTTTTCAGACATCGAGCGAACGCCAAGCTGTACGGATTCTAAGGTATTCACTTCTTCTGTCAATGGAATGGCGTTTTCTTCTACCAATGTTTCCACCTGTGCCACAAAACTTCTTGCACGCCGCTGCTTGTTGGGGTTGGAAATATTGGCAGAGGGCTTTTCTGCCGTTTCCTGTACGGCAATATAGGGAGCACCATCGTTCTCAATGACAGTGACACTTCCGTAGGACAATGCCACTTCCATCAGTTCTTCTTCCACAATGGACAAATCGGGTGGGTTGGCGTTGGCATGATTGCCATAGATCAAAACCAGATGCGTTGCCTCTGTTGGTGCAACGTTTTTTCCCTTGCATCCTGTAAAAGACAGGATGCACAGAGTAATGGCAGAAAAAACAGCAAGTCTTTTTTTCATGTTCATAGGAAACTCCTTTCGCAGCGGGGATGCTGCTTTTGTTTGTTACAATTGAACTGTGGGAAATGGTATCTGTGTTTCTGGAATATTGGTGTTTATTTTCGGTTCTGTTTTTAACACTACGGGGCTCTTGTCCACTGCTTTTTCAGCAGAAATTTTCGAGACGCTTTTCTTATCACCAAGATATTTAGATAATTCATAACGAGCGGTGCTCTTCATGGTTTCGCCTTTCTGCAAAAGCCGCTGCACTGCCTCTTTGTACTTTTGATTTTCATATGGAATCTGTTCAAAAAGTAATGTGTTTTCCAGTTCTTTTTTCTTAGCTTTCTGTAAGATGATTTCCTTCTGAGTCTCTTCCAGCAGCAGGTGTGCAGAAACCATTTTTTTCTTCGCAGATAAGGCAAAGGAAAAGATACTGGTGGCAATCGGCAGAAGCGATAACAGTACCATGCTCATCCTTTGTGCTGGAACAGAGGCAGATGTGCCGGAAAGCATTACATCACTGAAAACCAAATCTGCACTGCACAATCGTTGGATAATACTGGCGATCATCAACAGAACAATCGAAATCATGGAGGAAATTAATAAAACATTAATTGTTTTCCTTTTTATGGGAATCGTATCCGCCAGCACCATCGGGGGCAGGTCAATCATTGCCACAATGCCGACAGACAAAATCATGCCTTGTGTCCAGTCTGTATTTTGAAAAATGGCGTCCATAATGTTGTAATATGTAGAAAAATCAATTAAGATAATTCCTAAAATAATGACAGTAAAGGAAAAAGTTTTGCAGTACCACGGGACATTTACTGAAGTTGAAAATTGTTTCTCTATGTCAGATCGTCTCCTCTCCCAGTAACATCAGTTTTTTCTTCAGCGTTTCGCTTCGTTCTTCCAGCATCTTAATTTTTTCCTCAATCACAAGGATGTCAGATTGAATATTGCCTTCTAAACGCGGAATGGTTGTCATATGGCAGCTATGCTGGCGATCCAAATCTTTCAAGCCTTCCAGAATGCGTGCATCAATGATGCTATCCATATAATCGGCATTGTATTCGTCTAAATCTGCCTTCTGTAGAAAAGACTGTATTTCTCCTTCCAAATCAAAAGCAGCCACCACATCAGGAAGATAAAAATCCATCGGAACCGCACCGCCATTTTCCGCATAATAGGATATGTTTTTGCCTCGTGCTTCGGTTTCCTGGATAGGGGAACTCTTTTTTCTCTTTTGCCTTTTGAATTTGAACATGTTATTCTACCTCCTTCTGCACATCGTAACAATTCAAAAATGCACAAATTTGTTGATCTATCGCTTGATTCGCATCTAAATACACTTGAAATGCAGGATGTTCCTCTATATTTTGAAAATGGGACGGGGGATTGCTGTCAATTTCGGAAACCGTTCGATGCATGCCAACGTAGTAAGAGCAAAGTTTGCTGCGGTAACGTGCCGCCACACTGAAAATCGTCTGTTGTGTCAGAATCTGCTTGCTGCGAATGGTATCCTGAATCCTATGTAATTCCTCCAAACCTGTCAGCACCTCTGTATAGAAATGATGTTCTTCGGTGGTTGTTGCTTCTGTTCTGGATTTTTGAAGCATGGGATTACTCCGAAGCTGCGACATGATTTGAGAGGCGGCAACTCGCTGTGGGGCGGTGCAAAGTTCCAGATGTTTCAGAGATTCTCCAGCGTATGTCTGAAACTGACAGCACTTCTTCTCACTGAAACTGGAAATGCAGGTGGTTTTTGTCTGCATGATATAATTGCCTCGTTTGCCGTCAAACCATCCAATGAATTTACAGATATAGCTGGGGATATGCAGACCTTTTGCTTTACAAGTCTGTTTCATAAGGCAGGCTCCTTTCTTGGTTGGGCTTTGTGGGGGATTTTGTTTTCTGATAGAGATACCGGAGCAACGCAACGAAATTCAGGTTTTTTTCAAAATTTTTTTCCTGAAAAAAAGCATTGTTTTTGAGCCGGGAAAAAAGGATTTTTTTGTAAAAACAGCTTGACAATTTATGCAGTTTGTGCTATACTAACAAATACAGAGACGATTTTTTGTATCGTTTCCTCAACTACACCCCCCTAAAATAGGGAGGGTCTGAAACAGGATAAACGTTTTCTTAAAATACCTCTCCTTTTGATTTTTTATGTTCAACTACCCCCCCTAAAATGAATGGGGTGTAGTTGCTTTTTACAGCATGCAAAAACAAAAAAATACCGTCTGTCTTTTGGAGACAGGCGGCTTTTTTTATGCCTAAATATCCGACTTCTTGTGTAAATAAAAATTTTAAAAAACCTGAACTGCCTTGTTTCTGTTCGGTATTACAAATAGAAAGCATCTTACATTGCCTTCCCCCATAGGGATTGACAAATTCGCTGCAATCGGGTATTATAAAGATAACAACAGAGGTTGTTGTGAGAGAGCAAGAGCTTTCGATCAGAATCGACGAAACAAGATGGTCGTGGCGATTCTGTGAAGTGATGAAATCAGAAAACGTGCCAAGAAGCGTTACCTGATGGAGCTTGCGGGAGGGGTTTGCACAGAGATACCTCAACTTGGCTTAGGCATTTTTGCTGAAAGAAAATGTGTATAGATTGACCCTGTCTTTTATGTATAGGCAGGGTTCTCTTTATTTTAAGGAAGTGATTTTGATTGACATTTATGCAGCTGCCAAAGCTTATGAAGCACTATTGGAACAGCAATATGAATTTCTGATTGTTCGGAATCGAACCACGCCTAAGATTTCACTGACGCTTTGTTTTGAGAAAGCGGATTTTCATCATTTGTGTGGACTACATAAACTAACTGACCTCACACAAATGCGAACAGAAAACCGAACCATGATTTATGATAAAATTATAAAAGGCACCTATTCCAATGACTACTTTTGCAGGAGCAAAAAATGCAATGCCATTTTAGATCGGGTGCAATGTGTGGAGCGATTGCAAGATATATTGGATTGCAAGAACACAACCTTTAAATTCAATGACAAGGTAAATTCTCATTCTAAAATTCAGGCAGATTTCATCATCAAGAATGAACATCTGACCCCTGATCTTCGATACTACTATTTTATTTCCGAACTAAAAAACAGCAACGGGCAGTATTTTGGTTGTTCCTGTTTTTCCCGCACGAAAACGGAAAAAGATTATACAAATGGACACACAACCTATACAATTTTATACAAAGAACGCGTGCATATCAGCAAGGGAGAAAAGACCGTGTTATATATTGCCCCTTCTTATGACAGAGAACGCAAAGAAGAGGAATCCCCAGATTTATCCTGTATTTTTTAAAAAACAGCTTGACAGTTGTACAATTTTGTGCTATACTAACAAACACGGAGACAATTTTTTGTATCGTTTCCTCAACTACACCCCCCTTAAAATGGGGAGGGTCTGAAACCTAGAAGTGCCAAGATATACTTCTTATCGGCAACTACACCCCCCTAAAATAGAGAGGGTCTGAAACAGCTATTCTGTCCTAACGAATCCGTCTTCTCAACTACATCCCCTTCAAAATAAGAAGGATCTAAAACAAGAGTTCAATTTTCCGACGATAGTCTATTAACTTCCCCATAAAATAGGGAGAGCGTTTTTGATGGATTGAAACAACTGAAAACAAAAAATACCGTCTGTCTTTTGAAGACAGACGGCTTTTTTTATGCTTAAATATTCATCTTCTTGTGTTTTATTCTTGTACTTCTAATGCATTCTTCTTATGCTTCTTGTGCAAATAAAAGAAACCGTCCGCCTTTTTAGACAAAAAAATGCCCCGTGCAAAAAACTGCACGGGGCGATTTTTCAGGATAGTATCTTGTGGGTTTCAAGTGGAGCGGTTATACTGGAATGAGTTCCGTATCGGCGTCTTTGACGGTTTGCCATTCGTCTTTTGCCTCTTCTGCTGCCTCATTGCGGTCAAACAGCTGCTCAACTGACAGGTTTTTATAACGAGGGATACAATAGGCAAACGGCAGGCACAACACATGGAGAAAGTCTTTGCAATAGGTGCGATAGGTATTCAGCTTTTCAAAGTAAGTCTTTGTTGCAGCATTGGGGTTTTCGACTTCTGTTTCCAGTGTTTTCTGTACCAGATAGTGATACAATCCAAAATAAGAATCTATGAAACGAATGCTGTCTATGAATTGGTCAGCTTCCCGCACAACGTGCAAATGGGCAACGGTGTTACGAAAGATGCGAATTGCTGTTCCATCTGCCTTTTCTAAATTTTCTCTGGTCTTACAGTTCCATTTGACGCTTTGCAGGTGTCGGTTTTTTGCCGCTGCTGCTTTTTCATGTACGGTTCGTACATCCTTCGATTCATAGTCTAAAATAGCTTCTGTAACGGTAATATACTTTTTGTTTTTTATTTTTTTTGTGATTTTTGTATCGTACATTTGGTCATACAGCTGTGCATCTCGTTCCAGACAGTGGAAGCCAATGACGTAGCGTGCATTGATATTGACCAGATTTTTGACCAAAAGGTACAGCACCGTCAAGTACAAACTGATGATGGCTTTATATTTTTCCTTGTCCCGTCTTTCCTGTGGAGTGGCTTTTCGGTCGGATTGCTGGACGTCCTGAAATTGATCATAACGCATATGCGTGATAATGTTGCATAAAAAGTTGATTTTCTCTTCTGTGGAGGCACTTGTTTTCGTTCCACCGCATGTTTTATAATAGCGGTCAATCTGGTTTTTTGCAATTTGCCCTTGCTTTTTTTGATTTTTTGCAATGCGGTGCAAAACAAACTTCACAACGGTTTCATTTTTTGCAAGTTTGTGCAGCTTGTCTGGCTTTCCATAGCGAATCAGATAGTGAAAACGGGTATTGGAGATGACATTGCTGGCAATGAAGTTTCTCATGCCGTGCTGACCCTTTTTCAGCAAGTTTCCATTTTTATCTTTGAAAAACCGTTCTGCCATAACCTGCAGTTCTTCTTCCGTCTTGTCCGTTCCCAAAATTTGCACAGCATCTACCATCATGGCTTCTTTTGCATTGGAAATCGGCTTACCCATTCTTGCAAAGCTTTTCAGCTGGGTGATCTCTGCACAAAGTCGCCGACTCTGCGAGAAAAATGCATAATCTTCTACAAAGGTTGTTGATACCTCCAGTTGTTCCATGGTTTCTAAGAAACTGCGAATGTTGTCAAATTTATTGATGAGTGTGGTCAGTAAATCATTGATTTCCTTGCCATCCAAAAATAGAGTCAGAATGTACATCAGTTTTGTGAAACAGGTCACTGCTTTTGCCGGCTTCAGGATTGGCGGTAATTGTACGTCTATTGGCATATTTTTATAGGAATAAGTATCCACCTGACTGCCTTTAAAATCCTTGATTTTCAATAGCTTGTCTCCGCACAGCATCCAGAGACGTTCTGCTTCTTGTAGATAAATGGCTTCTTTTCCCTCTTCTGTGAGAGCGGTTCTCAAACTGCTGGCAAGCTGCTCTGCTGTTTTTTGCCCTTCTTCTGATTCATAAGCATATACCAATACAAAATCCATCATCTTATATAATTTGCTACGAATGGAATCATAAACTGCATGATTTTCTTTGATGTCCGACAATTCCCGTCGTTCCAGTAATATTTCCCGAAGGGTTTTGATGCAGAAACCAAGATTTTTGTATTCTTTCGTGATGGCAAAGCGGAAATAGGATTCTGCCATTGTTTTGACAGGAATGTCAAGCAGTTCTGCTAGAAAATTTAGATTCGCTGCATTGGTCTTTGTAAAGTTGTTTGTGAGTTCGGTTACTATGTCATTATAATTGATATCCATGGTTTCCTGATACTCCGGCAAAAGGATATCTTCCAACTTGTACAGCCAGGTGCGGGTAATTCCCGTTCCTGTTTCCTCACTATGCGTGACCCACTGCCGCAAGCTTCCAATGAGTGTCAGAAGATGATAGATTTCTTCATCCGATTTTTTAAATTCCTTTTGACCTTTTTGATAGAAAAATGCTTTTCCGAAATAACCGATTCTCTTGTTATCCACGAAGGCGAAAAAATCATCTCTCTGCTGTCTTACTTTTTCTATCAAATCTGATTTGTTTCCAAATTGTTCAGGGTGTTCTTCTGGATGGATGAAGGCCTCATAGGGATTTCTTGTACTGAGGAAGCCCAAAAAGTCATGGTCATTTCCCGACACATTATCCAAAGCAAAGATAGTGTTTGTGGTATACTCCGCCAGAATTTTTTCAATATCAAGGATATTGTGGATCAACTGGATGTGGATGGTATCGTCAAAGGTTGTCCCAAAATACCGCTGTTCCAGCGTGCCTTTCAGCCCAAGCAAATCGCATTTGCATGCAGTTTTCTGCTCTTTTTCTTTTTGGTAAAGTGGGTTGCTGAGGCAAATATCCTTTGGAATTTGTATTCTGCCATTGACAATTTGAATGGCATTTGCTTCCCTGGCAGAGGAGACATTGCTGAAAGATTGTCCCTTTGTATGAAATTGTAACGCAGCAAAAAATACAGATTCTTCTGGTTTTGGCAGAGTGGTAATGGTGCCGTCTGCTTCGATTTTCTTTTCGAGAATGGCAGTATTCCCTTTTCCAAATGTGGTCAAATAAAGATCGGAACCCACTTGAAAAGCAGATTTAACGCCTACGACTTTGACAAGCGATTTTCTTGTTTTCGGATCGGATGCCTGCCATTGTTTCAGTTCCGCTTGCTTTTTTTCTTCTTGTGCTTTCTGTTTTTCTAATTCTGCTTTTTCTTCTTCCTGCTGTTTTCTTGTTGCCGCTGCCTTCTGCCAATTTTGTTTCTGCTGTTGCTTCAGGGCTTCTCGCTTTGCTTTTGCGTTATTTTTTTTCATGGCAGTGCTCCTTTTAAATACAAAGTGAATTTTAAATTTTTATGTGTATAAATCCGCATTTTTCAAACAATCCCGCATGTGCTTTCTGAAGGTATCTCGTTTTCCCGAAATGTTGCTTACATTTCTTGCCTGAATAAATTGCTGATACACAATATTTTCCAAAGGAAATCCACATGCTCGATTGTATTCTGGTTTCTCTTCTTCCGGATGAAAACTCTGTATCCGCTTGAGCGGAATGCATCGGCTGTCATAGATATTCATAACGGATTTCTGCAAGTAAAAATTCAGAAAGTCTAAATTACAAGCGTCTGTATAAAAACGTTGTTTTTGTTGGACGTGTTTTGCAATGTTTTCATCCTTTCGGATTCTTTCTGAAAGGATTTCTGTAAAAAATAAATCATCTGTGTTTGTTTTCAGATGCTTTTTGCTTTTTACAGTGTCTGCACAGGCTTGCAGAATTAAGTATGCCTGCTGAATACCCTCTATCTGTTCTGTTATGGAGCGTTCTGTACTGGGAAGAAGGCTTCCTATGGAATCTCCATCCTCCCTGTTAAGAGGAGCATCTATAGAAGTTTCATTGAATACAGAAAGCCGTCTTTCGATTTCCCGTTCTAATTTTTCCCCCTCATACTTGTCCTGTAACGCTTTTTTGATTTTTCCTTTCCGCTCGCGCTTCTTTCTATCTATATCATCCTCATTTTCTCCCCATGATTTAAAATTCCTACTATAAATTACAACGAAATTTCCTGCAAGTGGATTGTATTTTCCATAGGTTTCGGAGAGTGTCCACATTGCTTGAGCCATTCTTGCATCATTTTGCTTTATATCATAGCAATAATAAATAATTTCATTTAAAATATCAGAAAATTTTTTGTTCTGCACACAAGCATCTGCCAACCACCAAAGCACGTCATTTTTTGATTTTTGTAGCAGTTCATGTTTTTCCTTGATAGCTTGTTTTAGTTCGGGTTCTAATTCATGAATACAATTGAAAAATTGTTCGTTTAACTGTTCTTTGATGGCAGTCAATTCAGCAGCTGTCCATGTCTTTCCCTCTGGATTTCCCTTTGGAAATAATTGATCAGGCGTAGTCAGTTTCAAAAAATTTCTTCCCGCCAATTTCCGAAAATAAAAAACCAACACTTCCACACAATTCGGACTATGATCCCCATTTTGATATTCAGTTAAATTTCTCTGTAACAAATCCGCTTCCACAATAGAAAAGAAAGAAACCGGCGTTTCTGTTTCCCTTGCATTCTGCTGACAAAATGCTGTTTTCCATCCGGCAAAAGCAGACAAAAAGCATTCCTGATCTGCAATACAGTCTTTTCCTTTTGCTTCTCCTATCCGTTCCCAAAGAAGCGTCTTTATTTCCGTTTCTATGGTTGCTTGTTCGATTGACAGAACATCGTTAACCGTTTTAGATTCCAGTAATTTGCTTGCCCATATTTCAATTCGCTTCCAATCCTTTTGGGCATTGCTTTTTTTCCCTTTTGGCGGCAAATCTGTTTTCGTAAGAGGGGAGAGCATTTCTACAGGCATCTTCTATTACACCTCCTCGGAATCATCCAGATGCAGCATTTTTTGAACGGTCTCAATTGGATTTTCCAAATCCGATTTTTCCAGATTGATGATGGCACTTTGCAGGAACAGCAGAGAAGACACGTCATAGAGCTTGGATAAATTCTTTCCGTCGTATTCAAACTGTGCATAGCTCATACATTTTGGCAGAATTCCGTCCCCGTGCTGGTAGGCATATGTCAGTGCCATATTCATCACAATCGGGATGGGTTTGGAACCAAAGGACAAATCCACATAAATATCTTTATCTACAGCAGACTCTAATTTCTGAATCATCTGAAACAGTAATCGAACTTGTGTGTCTGGTTTTTCATTGTATGGGGTTTCAATGGTTTCGATTTCATAGGAAAACAACGGTGTCCGTTCTTGATGCATGCGGTCAATTTCTGCTTGCCGCCAAGCGATAAAGTCAGCTTCTATTTTTCCGTCTTGCCGTTCTTTTTTTAATTTTGTTTGTAATTGTTTTGGCTTTTCAAGATCCTTGTAATAGGTTCGATACAGGCCATAGTAATCATAGCCATACCGAATGGCATCCAGTTCTGCTAAAAAGATCTTATAATTTTTTTCAGTGCAGTCCTGTCCAACGGTCTTGATGAGCGTCAGATGGATGGTTTCTCCAGCTTCCACTGTGTTTTTTAAGGCAATCAAAATGGGAAAACTGACTGCAATGTCAATTTGCTTTAAACAAGCAAGCTGACTGTAATTTTCTGTTTGATTCGGTGTCAATTTCCATGGGGACATCGTAGGGATTGCAAAAATAAATCGTTTCATAAGGGAAAATTCCTTTCTAATTCTGTATATTTTTTATAAAATTCAATTTTCTTACTGATATTTTATCACAATGATGCACAAAAGTAAAGAGAAAAATGTAATTTTTTACAATTTTTTTGGTTCATGGTGCCGATGGGAGAGAAAGCACAGATGGATTTTTTAAATCTTTTGTTTGCACAAGAAGTACAAGAAATTTGCATTTGAAGTACAAGAGAAAAACACAAGAAGCTAATTGATTAAACAAAAAAAGCCGTCTGTTTTTTGGAAACAGACGGCTTTCATAATTTAGGAGGTATACAATATGATCTTTTAGACTCTCTCTATTTAGAGGAGTATAGTAAGGAAGCTGTGCAAAAATGATTTTCTATATTTTTAGTATAGCACAAAATTGTACAGCTGTCAAACTATTTCCATCATGTTTTTATAATTAAACCGGTGTTCCTATTTTATTTTGATAAAATTGCTGGATTCGGCACCACTCACATGGCTTATGATATCCTTCCCATAGATAATGTTCCTGTCCACAGGAACATTTTTTCAATTTTGTATAATAAGTAGAAAGTGCCGAATAATATTCTGATGCCTGCGGACGGCATTCTGGTTTTTTCGCCCCATCTATAAAGCAACGTTTGAAAAGTTCCTGCAACACTGGGGAAAGAATATTGAAATCTGGAACATCTTCTGGCAGCTTCTTTCCAAATACCTGCTTTGCAAATAGAAAATCTCCTTTTTTAGCTGCTTCAAATTGGTCAATATTGACACTGGAAACATTCTTGGAATCTCCCAATGCCGCCATATCTACACAGTTGCGGTATGGTGTAGCACCGCCCATCAGCAACGCAAAGATGTGAAAACCCAGTGCATAAAGATCTGTTTCTTTGGTAAATGAACCGCCCTGTACTGTTTCTAGGTCAGCATGCTGATCGGAAAGCTTTTTCCGCAGTTCTGGTGCAATCAGTGCTTCTACTCCCACTTTGCACGGAAACGTTCTCACGCTTCCATTTTTGTTGCTTTTTACTGTGATATGGAAACTATCTGTATCAATTAGCTTTCCCATTCCTGTTGCCTTGTCCAATGCAATATTTTTCGGATTATAATCTCCGATTACCTGACCCGCACTGTGTACTAAATTGGTCATCACACAGAGATTCATGGCAATGATTGTCTTCTGTTTCTGATTCAAGTCATCCCCAAAGTAAATTTCTTGCAGTTCTGTGATATTTCGCACACGCTCCATGAGATAACCTGCAAAAGTATGACAGTTGTCATCTTGATACAATGGAACCAATGGAAAAACAACAGAATCTTTGAAATACCGTGTCACTTGTAATTTTGACATGACGGTAACTTTATTTTCTCGTTCTCGTGTGCATTTTTCTGGTTTATAGCATTTTGCCACCCATTCCGGATGTCCCGTCACTGCATGGAGCGTTGCTTCTCCGCCAATTTTAAATGGCGGTTCGGTTATTTCATAAGAGTGCCCATTCTTTTCATATAAAATCATAACAATCTCCTCTGCTTTTGGATTTCCACTTTTTTAATTTCCTTTTCTTCTTTTTCAACAGTTGCCTGATTTGCGTTTGTATCAGAAGGTATTTCCACTGGATGAATATACTGCTCTGCAAATTCTTTTACCTGTTTCTCCGTAAAATCGTTATAATATTCCTGTATGAATGATGCAAATTGTTTTTGTTTGACTGCATCATCATATGGCGTTGCTTGTAAGGATTTCCAGTATATCCGAAACCAATCCACTTCAAATGGAATATCATCCTCCTCCAAAAAAGTCTGTGTGTTGATGACCGCTGCAATAGAAAGATCATCTGTCATATCTCTGCATGCGTCGGATGCAAAAAATTTCTGAATATTCTGCTTTTGCGTTTCAGAATCCGCCTCGGCATTTGCATCTTCTATTCCAAATGCATAGTTAACAAAAAAGTTGAGTAACGGAACATCCATTTCATAGGGTTCTCCCTTCATTGCATGCGGGAAACAACGGTTGTAAACACCATCTGTCAAAGCAAGAACACAAACTGGCTGAAATTTTACCTTTCCAACATGATAGTGGTCCCGCCATGAGAGCGTATAAACGCCTCCCTTTTCATCATTATCCGGATGGGTAATGGAATGCCATTTTCCATTTTCATCCAACCCAACGATTGCAGAATCTCCTACATTCAGATAATAAGCAGTTTTGCTGCTGCAAAGTGCCATTGCCAACGTCGTATGATACTGTTCTGCATTCTCAGGGTCGTTTTCTTTGATGTAGCTTTCTACTGCATTCGCCGCCGTGTGTGCTGCAATTAACATCAAACTTTGGAAATCCCGATCCGTTCCCTTATTACCCGGAAAAGATTTTCTCAGCACTTTACTAACGGTTTCCACTGCGATCTGAGAAGCAATATCCGCATGGTCGCAGCTTCCAACACCGTCTGCTGCAATGACTGCTTTCCATGCCGGTGTAATTTCTACTACAGAAGAACTGTCTTGGCATTTCTTCCCCATTTGAATGTGTGCTCTTCCTGTCATGGAAAAATGATATGATGTCAGCATAATAATTTCCTTTCTTTCGTAGAATCCCTTGTATATTTCTACATCGTATACAAGGGATTCTACGATTTGTATATAGTTATTTTATTTAAATAGAAGATGTAAATGAATATGTATCATCATTTTCAACAACATCCAGCGTATCCTGCACCGCAGCAGTCCCCGTTGTTTTATTCACAATGCCTTGAGAAGCAGCAGGAACCATATACCTTGCATCCATCTGCAATGAAAATTGATTCCCAACTGCATTGCTGGAAAACGTTACGATACTGGAATTGATAAAAGTCAAAGCCGTCGGCAAGCCATGTCGACAGTCCTTGATGGCATAAGTACGGACTTCCTTGGACAACGCCTTTGCCGCTTTGTCAGATGCTCCCGGCAGCAAAATCACATGCAATCTGCATTTTGGATGTTCCCCCTCCAGATAATGCTGACAGAGCTGTTTTGCTGCTTCCGCGTTTTCACTATCGGTTGGATAGCCGTCTGTAAACAGGTAAATCTGTGGACGCTTACAGGAAATTCCAATTTCCTTATACTTTTCAAAAAGTGCCTTGCACGCATAAAGCGACTGCACTACAGCATCATAAAAACAAGTACATCCGCCATTTTCTAATTTTACATTTCTTTCATACTGCGAAAGTGGTATCCAATTCTGTTTGACTTCCACTCTGTCATGAAAATTCAAAACACAGAAGTCAACGGTCTGTTGTTCCATCAAAGGTAAATTCGTATCTGTTCCAATTTCATTGATCATAGCCTCTGCAATCCTCAGGTTAGAACGTGTCTCTCCAGATTCCACACTTAACATTGAACCGCTATTGTCCACTACTGCTACAATAGGCTGATGGATACTGTTCATTGCTGCTACACTTCTGCTCAGTCTTACATCGCCCTTTTGAATTACAGGAGTTTCCTTTGTATTTGCCATAAAAAATCATCCTTTTCATTTTATTTTTTCATGTCATTCTGTTCACGGTAGCGAAACGGTATTACTACGGTGCTCTCTGCATCATACGATCCTTCTCCTTTTCCGTAATCTTGTTTACGTTCTGATAAAGATACCGAAGACCGAACCCATATTTCAGGTTTTTCCAAAAATTTTTTGTAAATTCCGATTTTTCTGAAGGATTCGGAACAGGGTCAATGGATTTCGTTTGTTTCTGATAGAGATACCGGAGCAATGAAACGAGATTCAGCTTTTTTCAAAAAAATTTCTATTTGCACAAGAAGTATAAGAAATTTGCATTAGAAGTACAAGAAGAAAGCACAAGAAGCCAGATATTTGGGCATAAAAAAAGCCGCCTGTCTCCAAAAGACAGACGGTATTTTTTTATTTTTGCATGCTGTAAAAAGCAACTACACCCCATCCATTTTAGTGGGGTGTAGTTGTTACCATCTCCACATTCATACTGAGAGCATGTTTCAGACCCTCCCCATTTTAGGGGGGTGTAGTTGAACTGGCTTATCGCTGTTATCTGTGGCAGCAGTTTCAGACCCTCCTCATTTTAGGGGGGTGTAGTTGTACCCAACAGTGATTTCCACAGGAGGGAAAATTTCAGACCTTTCCTATTTTGAAGAAGGTGTAGTTAAGAAAACGATACAAAAAATCGTCCCTGTATTTGTTAGTATATCACAAAATTGCACAACTGTCAAGCCATTTTTACAAAAAAATCCTTTCTTTCTTGCTCAAAAAGATGCTTTTTCCAGGAAAAAATTTTGAAAAAACTTGAATTTCGTTTCATTGCTCCAGTATCTCCATCAGAAAACAAAATCACCCACAAAACCCAAACAAGAAAGGAATTTGCCTTATGAAACAAGTAAAAGTATTTTGTACCAACACCCGAAAGAACCAGATGGATTTCTTTGTCAGCCTTCCGACGGAGAACGTTTATTTGTTTACCGTCAAATATTTCTCTAATTCCATTTATCACGAATATAAAAATGGGGTTGCAGTCGAAAATCTGTTTCACACAAAAAAAAATTTCCGGCAGCAAACCATTCGAGAGCATCTGCTTCGCAACCTCAAGGACTTGGAAAAAACGTACAACCTCCCACTCTTCCGAAAGTCCAAGAAGTGGAACCGCTATCCTCAAACCAAACAGCCACATTCCATTACACAAGCCGCCTGCCAGATGACACCACAACAGGATGCCGCTTAAAAGGGGACGCTGTCATGAAAATTTTTTTCAAGCTGCACCGAATTTCCAATCTGTTGGCAGATGTGCGGGCATGGTGGATGGAATACCGCTTTGCCACCGAATCCATCCCAGACCAAAAACAAAAACCGCCGTAAAGAAAAAAACCGCCCGGAACCATTCGCCCACGTTCCGAGCGGTTTTCTATTTGCAATGTTGTCGCAATTTTACTTTTTGCACTTTCAAAATCGAAGGGTAGCAAGCTACAATACCAAAGCACAGAGCTGCTGATTCATTTCCGCAATCTCCTTTTTTAAATCTTCCACATCCTTCTGATACAATGGATCTGCAGCATACATCTGCATTACAATCTGGTGGAGATTTTTTACAGCCTGTCCGACAGCTGTCTGTATGATTTTCAGCAGCTCGTCTGGAAACACCACACCAAACCCATAAAGTGCCATCCGCCGTAGATAAGCACTGCGATTGCTGCAATGTGCAAGCTCACATTTTCGTTTCACCTTTCTATACGTCTCCTCCTTCATACGCACCTTTACATGATAAATTTTGTTTTGTTTCATTCTGTCCTCCCATTTCATCTTTTATTTTTTTCTTTCTCCTACTGCGGTAAAAATAAAAAATTTACCGACAGACAATCGGGGTCTTAGGGAATTTCCCCTAGCAAGCATCGTCCGGTTTTGACCGGATGATGACATTTGTCCCACAAATGTCGGTGCTTGCTATTCTGGAAATCCGCCTTTTGCAGATGATAAGCACCTTTCCCATTTTTCAAAAGACACTTGCTGCCATTCCACAAAATCATTTTCTTCCCTCACTTTATATGCCGAATTTTCCATGCAGATTATCACCTTTTTCGCAGAAAAAAATATTTTTTTGGATGACTGCACAAATTCTGCTTTTTCTTTTTGTGCAAAAAGAAAAAGTCAGCACAAAAAGGCTGACTTTTCAAAGAAAATATTTTTCATAGAAGATGTCTCTATGAAATTGCAGAAAGGCTTGACGAATGATTCTTGCAATCACAATGCCACATCTGCTCATTTCCCTATTTTTTCTAAAAAACCCCTTGGCAGGATTGGCGGAATGACACTGTGCTGAAAATCCTTGATGTTCCTTGTCACAATATAATCTGCTGCAAATTCCTTTGCACATTCCATTTGCAAACAGTCCTCCACATCTGTAAAATCCTCATTTTCCAGAGCAGCAACCAGTTTAGTCTGGTCAATCCCAATGACAGAAACGATTTTGCAAAGGTCAAGCAAAATGATTCGCCGTTCTTCCAGCGTCAGTTCTTTTCGCAGAATATAAAATACATTCATGATAGAATGTGCTGCAATACAACCGTCTATCTGCTCTTCCATGCAAAGCTTGAGGATGGTACGTGCATCTGCAAAGAACAAAGGTCTTTTTGAAAAATAATCTATCAAGAGATTGGTATCTATTAAAATTTTCATTTTCCGTATTTTTCCTCTCGGTATTCTGCAAGTTCCCTCTTTTCATCCAGCTCCGGCATCGGCCTGCAAATCTGCTCCAACCGTGCAAACGCCTCTTTTCGGGACTCTCTATCCTCTGTTTTTGGCAGATACGCTCTGCGAAACAAGGCAATAAATCCTTGCAATTCCTCTTCTGTAAGCTGTTCAAAAATACTATAAGCAATCTCTCTGGTACTCATAAAAATCACTCCTTCTTGAAAAACATTTCCCAGTATTCCCATTGTCTCCGAATCCGTCCCATCTATTATGTTTTATGTTATCCGCTCACATGCCTTATTTTTCATAGCCCTCATAATAATAAGACTGTTCGATTCCTTTAAAAATCACTTCTCTATCCTGTACCTTATACGTTAAATGCGGCTGAATCAGAAAGCGAAGCTCCAAATCATTGACCGGACTGCGTTCCATCGCCTGTAAGTACTGGACTTTATCAATCTGACTCCAATCCACCACCACACCAAGATTCTTTTTCAGCATCTGATCCAACCAGATTCTTGTGCTTCTGCCGTTGCCCTCCATAAAAGGGTGGGCAATGTTCATTTCCACATATTTTGCAATGATTTCTTCAAAAGTATGCTCCGGCATATGCTCAATAACAGCAAGAGCTTCTTTCAAATAGAGCATATTGGCAAACCGAAAGTTTCCCTTTGCAATGTTCCTCGTACGAATCACACCGGCAAAATCATACAATCCCTCAAATAATGCCCGATGAATCGCCTGCAAACCGTTTATGGTACCGACTTCGATTGTGTCAATTTCTCCGCTTTCAAACAACCGCTTCGCGTTTTCAAGACTTTTTCCGTCCAGTTCTTTCTGATCCATAGCATTCCCTCCTCTGCATATTTCTGTTTTTTCTTACACAGCATTCACACTTTCACTCGTCCATCCGATAATCATCCAGTATCGCATTGACAAATGCCGTCATAGTCACGCCATTCCGTCTGGCCTCTTTCTGCACAAACAAATAATTTTCATCGGAAAATGCCATATTGATCCGCTTCAGCTTCAGCCCCTTGCGACCCTGTGTCATACCAATTTCTAATGGTTTCTTGTGTAAACTTCGGATACTTCTTGTTTCTTCCTTTTGTACTTCTTGTGTTAAATTGGTTCTGGGAGCAAATAAGCCATCATCTGCCCCAAAGGTTTTTATTCTTGCCATTTATGTGCCTTCCTTTCTGTTTTCTCACGGAAATCAATTTTCGGATTTCTTTTGGAAATCATTTCCGAATCGTTCGACAGATTCGCTCGGCTATCTGCCTGTGACCGCAGTCGCCTGCGGCATGGAATCTACGCCGTCATTGAAAAATAGATTGTGCTGTTCTCTATTGTAATAACTCTTCCACAAACGCCAGATAATCCTGTGCTGCTGTACATTGTGCATCATATATCAACAATGGTTTGCGAACGGCTTGTGCCTCTCGCACTTTGACACACTCCCGAATGGACACCGAAAACAAGCGAGTTTCCATCTGTTCTGCAATCCGTGTCAGGCTCTCCTGTACTTCTCTGGAGAGATTCGTTCTCCGGCTGAATTTCACCAGCAGCAAGCCAGCAATCTGCATGGTTGGATTTTGCCGGCGTTTGACCGCCTGAATGGTCTCATACAGCTGAGAAAGCCCCTGCAACGCATAGCGATCTGCCGTGACCGGAATAATCACATCCGTGGCAGCAATCAAAGCATTGTGCAACAAGCTGTTAATGGTGGGAGCCGTATCAATCACCACCGCATCATAGCCGGACAATGCAGAAAGGGCATCCGAGAGCCGATAGAGCCCCTCCACATCGCCTGTCAGAATTTCATCTGCTTTCCGGAGCAGCGGATCCGCTGCAATGATGTCACCTGCCGACAAATGCTGAATACACTCTTCGATGGGAACAGGCGGTTTCTCTAACAGCAAATCGTAAAGCGTTGCCTGCCCCTCTATGGCTGCCTGAAACGTATCGGTACTATTGCCTTGCCGATCGGCATCAATGAGCAAAGTGTGCCGTCCCTTGGCAGACAAAATGGAAGAAAGGGCAGTGGCAGTGGTAGTTTTCCCAATGCCGCCCTTCTGGTTGGCAATTACAAATACCTGCATGGAGTCTCCTCCTTCGTGGTGTGATGTCTGTTTTTCATGTTTCGTTTTTCTCTCCTCTCCCATTTTTGCACAAAGAACCTTATGTATTCATGATACCATAAGGAAACAAAAAGTGCAAGGGATTTTTGTGTATGGATTCCGAACATCCATGCTGTTTTTGCATCACCTCGGCTATTTTCTTTGTAACTGTCAGAATGTCAACTGTCAAAGTGTCAAAATAGAGATTGTCAAACGATCAAGGCAAAGTGCGGATAAAAAAGTGAAACTATATCTGATCTACAAGTGTCAAACGGGAAACTGTCAAGTGTCAAAAAAACGGTTTTGACAGTTTGACAGTTGCAGACGGTAGGATGCGAACGAAAAAGCAAGCAAATACGTGGTTTTTTCAAAAAATTCCATATTAAACCAATGTCAACTGTCAAAGTGTCAAAGAGTGTCAAAACGGGGGTTTGACAGTGAATTGTAAGCAAATACGCCATTTTCGAGTAACTGTCAAAGTGTCAAGGCAAAGTGCGGATAAAAAAGTGAAACTATATCTGATCTACAAGTGTCAAACGGGAAACTGTCAAGTGTCAAAAAAACGATTTTGACAGTTTGACAGTTGCAGACGGTAGGATGCGAACGAAAAAGTAAGCAAATACGTGGTTTTTTGAGGAATTTCCACATTAAACCAGCATCAACTGTCAAAGTGTCAACGACTGTCAAAACAGGGGTTTGACAGTAAATTATAAGCAGATACGCGGTTTTTCGATCAACTGTCAAACTGTCAAAGGGGTTTGCGGAAAATGAAAAAAAGTCAAAAAATTAAAATGAATAAAATAAGTTATAATCATTAAAAATATATTAATTTATAAAAATTCTTTTTTTATATCTTCTATGACAGTTTGACAGTTTATAGAATTTTGTGTATTTCCTTGATTTTTTCTGTCAAATCTCTTCTTGACATTCCTTGACACTTTGACACTCCCATTTGTTGGATGATTTTTTTACTTTTTTATCCGCACTTTGCCTTGACAGTTTGACAATTACTTGAAAATGGCGTATTTGCTTACAATTCACTGTCAAACCCCCGTTTCGACACTCTTTGACACTTTGACAGTTGACATTGGTTTAATATGGAATTTTTTGAAAAAAACCACGTATTTGCTTGTTTTTTCGCCAATTCTTTCAGCCCCTCCAACTGTCAAACTGTCAAAATCGTTTTTTTGACACTTGACACGTTGATACTTCCATTCGTTGGATGATTTTTTTACTTTTTTATCCGTACTTTGCCTTGACACTTTGACAGTTACTCGAAAATGGCGTATTTGCTTACAATTCACTGTCAAACCCCCGTTTTGACACTCTTTGACACTTTGACAGTTGACATTGGTTTAATATGGAATTTTTTGAAAAAACCACGTATTTGCTTGCTTTTTCGTTCGCATCCTACCGTCTGCAACTGTCAAACTGTCAAAACCGTTTTTTTGACACTTGACACTTTGACAGTTTATTTTTCGCATCGTTAAAAATAAAACAAGCTTCCATCCACCATGACAGGAGACGGAAGCTTGTTGCTTTTCAAAATGAAAATAAAAAATATTCGTTATGAATTTTCAGAAGTGCTTGCTTTTTCCAGAAAAATATGATATAATAAAAACAGAGGACAAAAAATGTGGTACTGCTGCGAACAATACCACACTTTGTACAGCGTCTTCTCACCCTAAGAAAAACATGCTGTTTCTATTTCTCCGCCTTGCAGGGCAGAGTTGCAGACCTTTTACAGTCTTTTTGCTTGTTACCCTAATTATAACACGATGAATTCCTTTTGTCAAGGTTTTTTCTGTGCACTTTTGTTCTGAGATTGTAAAAAAACTGCTGATGGGAATGCCACTTTTTTATGGCAGGAAAATGAAAGTCATTCCGTTTTCCCTGGTATATGGGATAGATGACTGCAGTTTTAATATGTTTTTCTTACTATTCTGATTGCAAAAGTATGGAAAAGACAAGACAGGAGGATTTTTTCTATGCGAGTAGAACAAATGTTGGCATGGAAAGATGCCGTTCAAAAAAATACCTATCGTTCGTATTTTGAAAATACAGTACGGACCAAGAAAGAACTCGAACAAACGTTTTCGATGCTGTGTGATGTAGCACTGATGGTGGAAGACGTGGCAGCAGCCGGCTGTTTTCTGAATTTTCTGGCAGAACAAGCAGAAACTGTTTCGCTTTCCCTTTCCAATCGTGCTTATCTGCAAAACACCAGAGAGATTTTTGAGAGCGTGGAGCACTGGCTTCCCATACAAGAGATGGAATCGTCGGAAACCAAAGCCGTGGAATTCCCAAAGAATGTGTTTCCGCCAGCGGTTGAATCCTATGCCAATGGCATTGCCATTGCATTAAAAGTGAACCGTGCACCAGTTTATACGGCTATGCTGGCTGCCTGTGCGGCTACCTTACAGCGAAAGGCCGTCACGATATTTTGTGAGGATGAAACCCAGACCATTCCCTTGAATTTATATGTGTTGCTAGTCGGAGAATCTGGTGCGAGTAAAAGTCCAATCTTTAAAACGGTGTTTGCACCGTTACAGCAATGCATTGCACAGGCAACCCCTGCCTATCAACAGGCATTGTCTGCTTACAAGGCAAAGCGGGATATTCACGAGGAACGGCTGCGGCACAGGAAAAAACAACTGCAATCGGATGATTGTCCGGAAACAGAAGCGGAGATTTTAGCGGCACAGATGCAGATGGATGCGATTCTTCCGCCGGGCAACCCCAATATTTTATCGGATGACACCACGACAGAGGCGTTGACGGTCAAAATGTTTCAATGCAGGGAAACAGCTGCCATCGTTTCGGACGAGCCTTCTACCTTACATAATATTCTGGGTCAATATACAAAAGATGGAAATGCCAATAACATTTTATATTTAAAGGCGTTTGGCGGAGACCGCTATGCCTATAATCGCCGGAATGCCGGCGGAGAGATTGTGTTGGAGCATCCGTTGATTACCATGTGCATTGGCACGCAGTATCGTACGTTTGACCGCCTGACACAGTCGGATGCATTATTGGATAATGGATTGATTCAGCGATTTTTATGGTGCCATCTGGAGAGTTACAAGGTGGATTCTTCTCGGATTCCGTTTCGGGATGCAGCAGTCAAATCGGCGTATTTTCATATGATAGAGCGATTTTATCAAATGCCGGATGCGAATCAGGTCATTCCCTGGTCGGAGGATGCCTGTCAGATGGTGCATCAGGCATTGGATACGATGTGGCAAGTTCAGAAAGTGCATAAGACCTTTCTCAATAAAGCAGAGATTACCGTTGCCAAACTGGCAGCGTTGCTGCATATGATGTGGCAGGATGTGGGTGTGCATTCGGAATACATTGACAAGGATACTGCCATTCGTGCTGTGCAGCTGTTGGAATATTTCTATGAAACCATGTTCACAGAGCGGGATTTTGCCGGAGAAGAGCTGCAAAAGCTGGAACAAAAGCTGTATGAGAAGACTGTCGCCATTGGAAAACCGAGAATCAGCCGGAGAGAAATTCTGCGGACGGTTTGCAGTAATCGCACAGAGAAGTGTGAGCTGTTGTTGGATACGCTGTTGGCAGAGCGAAAAATAGCCGTGTTGAACGGCAAGCGGAAGGATTCTTTTGAAGTGTTGATTTCGCCGTTCTGGCATCTGTAAAAGCATTGTAAATAATGTGCACTTGAGGAATAGGGGTTTCTCTGTCGGACAGCAACTGCGGTCAAGCTGGCTCAGCTTGGCGGAGGGGTGCAGGGGACAAGCTGTCCCCTGCAGAACGTTTCAATTTGGATAAGAAAACTGGATGGAGAACAAGACAACCGCTGTCCGCCATCTGAAAGAACAAAATGATATGCAATACGAAAATTTAGTGTGGTCAGATTGCAAATTGAGGGACAGAACAAGGCGGACAGTGGTCATAGGCAGACAGCGTAGCAATTCTGCCGGACGGTTCAGAAAAGGTTTCTCAAAGAAATCGAAAAATATATGTTCATCAAATAAATATTAAATAGGAAAAGGGGAGCAGTCTGAAATAGACCGCTCCCTTTTTTGTTTGTAGTATATTTTTTATTTGCATAAGAAGTATAATAAGCTTACACAAGAAGTTAATTTATAGGGCAAAAAAAGCCGTCTGTCTTTTGGAGACAGGCGGTGTTTTTTTGTTTTTGCATGATGTAAAAAGCAACTACACTTCCCCATTTTAGGGGGTGTAGTTGTGGACATTTAGAATTGGTGAGATTTACTTCTCAGTTTCAGACCCTCCCTATTTTGAGGGGGGTGTAGTGGAGGAAACGATACAAAAAATCGTCCCTATAATGGGCAGTATAGCATAAACCGCACAAATTGTCAAGTTATTTTTCAAGTTTTTTCGTTTCTGTTCTGCCTTCGTACTGCTTGACCAGTTTGTAAAAGGTTGTTTTCGTCAGCCCTAACGTTTTATATGCCGTTACTGCTGTGATTTCGCCGTTTTTCCATTCCGTATAGACGTTCTGCCATTGCTCTGGAAAGGGTGTATTGGGTCTGCCCAGATGCCTACCCTTTGCCTTTGCCGTTTCAATGCCCTGTCGCTGCCGTTCCCGAATGCTGTTCCGTTCTTTTTCTGCGACATAGGAGAGAATTTGCAAGACCAAATCTGCAATCAATGTGCTCTCTAAGTTGTTTTTTCCGGTGGTATCCAGCAATGGCATATCCAATACTTTGATCTGTACTTGCAATTTTTTGGTGAGTCGATACCATTGGGCTTGGATTTCCTGATAGTTTCTCCCAAGCCGGTCAATACTGGTGATCACAAGGGTGTCCCCTTTCCGTAGAAGCGGCGTTGTGTGTGCCGTTCCCACCAGTGCATGATAACCGGGGCGGTCAAACTGTTTTCCACTGCTGGTGTCGGTCAAGATGTTTCGTTCTTCCGGCACAAATTCTTTTAATGCAGCAATTTGCCGGTCTAGTTTCTGGTCAGTCGTGCTGACTCTTGCATATCCAAAAATCATATGGGGTTCCTTTCTGCGGCCGTGATGAGGTACCCTTTCAGTATACCCGATTGGTTCGGAAAAGTCAACCTTATTTGCGAACGTTTGAAAAGAGGGGGGTTCCTCTTTTTCAGACGAAAAAATTGCACCTGTAGCGGTGTGCGGAAGGGTGTACCTTTCGGAACGGAAAAAAAGATCTTCTTGCAAGAATGGCTTGACAGTTATGTAATTTTGTGCTATACTAAAAGATACAGGAACGATTTTTTGTATTGTTTCCTCCACTACACCCTCCTAAAATAGGCAGGGTCTGAAACGAGAGACTTTGATTAACTCGTTCATCGGTTCAACTACATCCCCCTAAAATGGGTGGGGTATAGTTGCTTTTTACAACATGCAAAAACAAAAAACACCGTTTGTCTTTTGGAGACAGGCGGTGTTTTTATGCCCAAATATTCAGCTTTTTGTGCATAGCTCTTATACTTCTGATGCAATGTTATTGTACTTTTTGTGCAACAAAAGGAAAAATCGGTATCTTTTTAAAGAAACGGATATTTTGGATTCTCTCTTATGAAAAACACACAAAACCGCCCCATTTCTTTTGCAAAAACTGCATAAAAAATTGCATCTTTTCATTTTTTTAGAAAATTCTATTCCATTTTCCAAATTCCCATGTTATAATAAGGAAAAGAAAGGCATTTATGCTGCTCTGAAATGCACTTCCCCAAGTGTAGTCCTTGCAATTCTGTGGATAGAACTCATTCTATTCACGGAATTGCCAACTTTCTAATTGCATGGAACACAATTAACGGAGGATGGGAGGAGAATATAAAGATGATAAGAACAAAAAAGATATGGCAAATTTTTGCCGGAACCGTTGCTGCTGCTGTTACTATTGTTGGAATGGCACAGCCAATTTCTGATTTGCCAGACATGGGAACTGCCATTGTGGCAGAAGCGTACGATGTGGGATACTATGTGACCACTCGCACAACTGGTGCAGGGGTATATAAAGAAGCAAGTACCAGTTCTGCTAAATTGGGGGCTGCACAGACCTATGAGTGTTTTCATGTAGAAGAAATAAACGGAAACTGGGGGCGTACCAACAGCATTTATGTTTTAAGAAATGACAGCATTGTCTGTGTTTCTGGATGGGTGAATCTGGATCTTACCACTACGATTGCTGTAGATGATGCATTGGGTATCCCTTATCCACGTCCAACCGGTAGCCCGACAATGGCAAAAAATACACAAGCTGCCGACAATCATGGCCATGTTGCTTGGATACAGACAGCTTTGAACAAAATCATCAACGCCGGTTTGACAGCAGATGGACGCTATGGGGATGCAACGGTAAACAAAGTAAAAGAATTTCAGTCCGCATATGGTTTGACTGCGGATGGACAAGTTGGAACAAAGACCATCTCTAAAATAGTGGAAGTTTTGGAGAGTATGGCAATTGTTTACCCCTCAAAACCAGCTGTCAGTGTATCCGCCGGAACCAACCGAACCAATACGGTTTTTAGTTGGAATGCCTGCAGTGACACGGATTGGTATGATATCCGAATTTATGATGCGAATAACAACTGTATTTCCCAGAACATGAACTACAATGGAACCAGTTATGCATTGGTATTAGAGGCAGGAACCTATTCTGTCGATGTTGCCTCTGTCAATGCAAAAGGCACATACACATTTAGCGACAGAGTGGGTTTTACGGTTAATGCAGAAACCACAACTACTACGACCACCACAACCACCA
>JAUNJC010000100.1:4449-8145 GCA_030523195.1 Oscillospiraceae bacterium | reverse complement strand
TATACCATAGGAGGGCTATTTTTTCTATTGTCCGTTTTTACTGGACTTGTGCATTATATTCAATACAATACATTTGTAGGCGGTAGACAAGCGTGATTTTTGCAGATATAATAAGTCGTTTTTCCATTCAGTACCGGGTATTCTTGACTTTCCTTTACAACTGATATATTTGCGAAAAATGGAATGCTTCTCTTGATTTTTTCTGAATCCGAATCATTATTCAAAACAACCGTAATATGCTTTGGCGGATTTTCATACGTCATTTTTGCAATTAAAAACATACAGTGTCCTGCCGGATAATCAATCGCTTGAGATGACAAAAATGCAATTTGTTTTTCAGCAAGTTCATGGTATTTCTCATTTTTTGTCAGCTGATACAATCTCACAAAATTATATGCCATAACAGAATTTCCGCTTGGAATTGCTCCATCATATACTTCTTTTGGATTCATGAAAAGTCCTGTATGATTTGATTCTGAAAGATAAAATCCACCATGATTTTTATCCCCAAATCGTCTGACTGCTTCATCACAGAACCGTTCAGCTTTTTCAAGATAACTGCTGTCCAGAGTGGTATTGTAAAGTTCGATCAATGCAGTAATATAGTACGCATAATCGTCCAGAAAACAGTTTTCTGAGCGTTTTCTGTCACGCCAGCTTGTGTAAAGCTGCACACCGTCACACATCTTGTTCTCAATAAACCTTTGTGCATGGGCAGCAGTTTTCAGATATTTTTCATTGCGTGAAACTCTGAAAAGCATGGACAATGCTGCGATCATCATGGAGTTCCAAGAAAGCAGAATCTTATCGTCCAGATGCAGCTTTGTACGATTTTTTCGGTAATCATACAGCTTTTTCAATTCATCGCCGTTTTCAATCATAAAACGATAACTTGCTATCGTTTTATGATAAGTCGAATACGCCTTGTTTTTTTACAAAAAATAATGCACCATTGGCACTTTAACTATTATGTTAATTTGCTTTAAGTCATCATTCAAATTTCCTGTCATAAAGCAATGCAGCAATCAACACTACAAAACAAGAGCCTGCATTGTGGACTAATGCACCGGTAGTAGGATTCAGCACTCCCAGAACCGACAGCGTGACTGCAACGAAATTGATACACATGGAAAGCGTAATGCTTGCCTTTATGGTTTTGACTGTTGCATTTGAAAGCCGTTTGAGATAGGGCAATCTTGATATATCATCGCTCATCAAAGCAATATCCGCTGCTTCTACTGCAATATCGCTTCCCATTCCTCCCATTGCAACACCGACATTTGCAGTTTTCAGGGCAGGAGCGTCATTGACACCATCTCCTATCATGCACACGGTTCTGTTTTCCGTCTGAAACTTCTCAATATTTGCCACCTTTTCAGCCGGAAGAAGTTCAGAATAAACCTCTGTGATACCGACCTGTTTTGCAAAATATTCCGCAGTCTTGCAGTTGTCACCTGTAAGCAGAACTGTACTCGTTTTCATATTTGCAAGCCTTGACACGATATTTTTTGTCTCCGGTCTTAACTGGTCGGAAAGTGCGATAATTCCAACGACATGGCTATTTTCCGAAACAATCATTGAAACCTTTCCCTGATTTCTTAATTGCAGAAGTCTTTCCGTAACATTCTGACCAATGTCAACACCGTTTTCTGCAAGGAATTTTTCATTTCCACAATATACAGATTTATCCGCAATTTTTGCATAGATTCCCTTGCCAGATGCCATTTTAAATTCTTTCGATTCCGTGATTTCTACACTTTGTTTTCTTGCATATGCCACAATTGCTTTTCCGAGAGGGTGTTCCGATTTTGATTCGGCAGATGCCGCAAGGGACAGCAACTCATCATTGCTGACGGCATCGTCCAATGAAATAATATCGCTGACTTCCAACTTGCCATACGTTAAAGTGCCTGTTTTATCAAATGCAATCGTATCAACCTTGCTCATCTTTTCAAGTGCTTCGCCGGACTTTATAATCACACCGTGTTTTGTTGCCTGACCGATTGCTGCCATAATCGCCGTTGGGGTAGCAAGCACCAATGCACAAGGACAGAATACAACCAATACCGTAACTGCACGGACAATATTATGCGTGATAAATCCTGCAATGACAGCGGTAATCAAAGCAACCGGAACAAGCCAGCTTGCTGCTTTGTCGGCAATTCTTGCCATAGGTGCTTTCTTATCCTCTGCTTCCTGCACCATTCGGATCAGTTTCTGCAATGAACTGTCCTTGCCAACTTTTGTTGCCTGAATATCTATAGAGCCGAAACAATTGACAGTGCCGCAAAAAACTTCTTCACCAACCGCCTTATCAACCGGAACAGATTCACCCGTCATAATGGACTGGTCAACAGATGTTTCACCGCTGATAATTACACCATCAATGGAAATGATTTCACCCGGCAGAATCCTTAAAATATCGCCGCTTTTAATTGTATCGGCAGGAATTATTTCTTCTTTGCCGTTGGAAATTTTTCTGCCTTTGGTCGGTGTCAGACTAATCAGTTTTTTCAGTCCTTTCTTGGCACGATTCGTTGTCATATCCTCAAGAATCGCACCAATTGCCATAATGAATGCAACTTCTCCTGCGGCGAACAAATCCTCAATTGCAATTGCCGCAAACATTGCAATCGTAATCAATAATGCAGACGAAATTTTGCTGATACCCGGATTGTGAATCACTCTCCACACAGCAAGATACAATAGCGGTATGCCGCTTATTACGACCGTAACCCACGCAGGGTCTATTGGCAGATTTACCCCTGTTTTAGACAATATGAAACTGAGTATCAGAAACACTCCGCCTACCAATGTGGCTGTAATACCGACAAGAATATCATTTGCTTTTTTAATCATCATTCATACCTCCGATTGACATTCTCTTGAAAATAGTGTATACTATATTTATTAGTGTACACTGTGTTCTGCTATAATTATACTTATTGCAAAAGAAAAAGTCAATAAGCAGAAACAACAGAATGTAAGTTACAGAATATTTTCTAAAATTTATTCGGGAGGTTATTATGGACAGACGGCAAAAGAAAACAAGAGAAGCGATATTTCAGGCATTTACAAAACTTCTTTCCGAAAAGAATTATCATCAGATTACCGTGCAAGAGATCATAGATGAAGCCGACATTGGGAGAACGACTTTTTATGCACATTTTGAAACAAAGGACTATTTACTAAAGGATTTATGTGAAGAACTGTTCGGACACATCATTGATACAGCAATAGGACTTCCCCATGAACAGCATTCTCACTATTCATGTGGTACAGCAACTGACCCTGTTTTTCTTCATTTATTACGGCATCTGCAAGAAAATGATAGAAATGTTCTTGGATTACTTTCTTCTGATAACAATGATATTTTTCTCAGATATTTCAAAAGCAATCTAAAGAAACTGATCATAACGCAGTATGCAGACAAAGGACGACTGAAAAATTCAGAGCTGCCGTCAGATTTCATTGTGAATCATATATCGTCCTCATTTGTTGAAACGGTACACTGGTGGGTATCCCACAAAATGCAGGAAACACCGGAAGAAATAACAGGATATTTTCTGAAAACTGTTGAAACTCTTGTGAGAATTGATGATTTGAATGATTAGGAACACTTGGCTTGAGTGTTTATCAATTGTTCGATGATGAAGTTCAATCATAAAACGATAGCCTCTAAAATAAAACGATACC
>JAUNJC010000100.1:0-4439 GCA_030523195.1 Oscillospiraceae bacterium | reverse complement strand
AAGTCACAGTGATTTTGACCTCACTGTGACTATTAACGTTTTATGATTAGCTGAAAACCCCTTGTTTCTCGGCTTTTTTACAATAAAAATGCACCTAACAATTGTATCATTCGTTAGGTGCGATTATGGTTGGAGTAGCTGGATTCGAACCAGCGGAATGACGGAGTCAAAGTCCGTTGCCTTACCACTTGGCTATACCCCAATAACATTTTCTATATTATAGCACAGAAAATCGTCTTTGTCAAGTACAAAATAAAAATTTACAATTATAATTTTTAAATCATTCTAACAGCTTCTTTTCGATAATAGACAAAATTCAACAATTCTCTATTGACTTTTTTCCGAAGTCATGGTATAGTATTAAAGTTAGCAGAAAAACAGTTGTTTCCTGTACATGTACAAAATAACGGAATTAATCAGTAGAAAGGAGCCGGTTTTCGTCTGTCTTGTTTCCAATTGCTTAAAAAATAAGGTTTGAAACAAAAATACCGGATGCAGCGTTATGCGTACACAGTTCATTGTAGTAAATACTTCCGTTCTGCCAGAAATTTTTGAAAAGGTTCTGGAAGTGAAAAAATTGGTTGCGGATCATTCTGAAAAAAGTTTTGCTTCCGCTTGCAAACGTGTAGGAATCTCTAGAAGTGCTTTTTATAAATATCGTGATTATGTATTTCACTATGAAGACAAGATGACACAGCGAATTGTCAACCTAAATGCAGTATTACGAGATGAAGCAGGTGTTTTATCCAGTGTATTGATTGCTTTACACAACCTTCATGCTAATATTTTAACCGTCAACCAAAGCATTCCTGTAGATGGCGTTGCAAGCGTTTCTCTTTCTCTTCAATGTGGTGATGATACCGTCAATCTAACGCACATCACAAAAACACTTTCTGCTTTGTATGGTGTAGTGGAAGTAAAACTCATTTCTGGGCAATAATAAAACCAACATGCGGTTCACCTATGCCGCTTAGAGAATTAGAAAAATTAATTTTGGAGGAATTTAGTAATGCAAAAGAAAAAACAAATTGCCGTGTTGGGATACGGTGTCGTGGGTTCTGGTGTTGTAGAATTGTTTTATCAGAACCAGAAAAAAATCGAGAAAAATACTGGATACGAAATGAATGTAAAATATATTTTAGATCTTCGAACGTTTGAGGAAGATCCCTATGCAGAAAAAGTTGTACACGATATTGATGTAATTTTACAGGATCCAGAAGTCGGCTATGTAGCAGAATGTATGGGTGGTGTACATCCGGCATTTGAATTTGTCAGCAACTGCTTGAAGGCCAGCAAAAGTGTTTCTACTTCTAACAAACAACTGGTTGCAGAAAAAGGCGATGTTTTATTGCAGCTGGCAAAGGAAAATAACTGTAACTTTTTCTTTGAAGCAAGTGTGGGCGGTGCCATTCCAATTATGCGTCCATTGCATACCTGTTTGGCGGCAAATGATCTTTATGCAATTGCTGGCATTCTAAATGGAACCACAAACTTTATTTTGGAGAAGATGTTCTGTGACCAAATGACATTTGCAGATGCCTTAGCTCTAGCACAACAACTCGGCTATGCAGAAAGAAATCCTTCTGCTGATGTAGATGGTGCAGATGCCTGCCGGAAAATCTGTATTCTTTCTTCTCTCGTATTCGGAAAACATGTCTATCCAGAAAGTGTCTATACAAAAGGCATTCGGGAAATTCAACTAGAAGATGTTAAACTGGCGCAGCAACTCGGCGGGACTGTTAAACTAATTGCACAAGTTGTTCGACAGGAGGATGGAACAATTCTGCCTTCCGTCATGCCAATGGTAGTGATGCAAGACAGCCTGCTATCCCATGTAAATGGTGTATTCAATGCGATTATGGTGTGGGGTGATGGCATTGATAAAACCATGTTCTACGGTCGTGGTGCTGGCAAACTGCCAACAGCAAGTGCTGTATTGGGCGATATTATTGACGCAGTCAAGGCAGATGGTACCGTACAGGCACAGACATGGGAATCTGCCTCTAATGCAGACTTCATTGCAAGTATGGATTCCTTTACAGCTCCTCGGATGTTCCGCACAACAAACTGTGCAGCAGATATTGCAAAGCAAGCTGCCGGTCAGGTTGGTGTGACAGTGCGGATGCACACAGAAGGCGGATTCTTAGTTTCCGCTTGCACAGAACGCATTGCTGCAAAATTAACAGATGCCTTGCAAAACCTCGGCGTAACTGTTTGCACACAGATTCCAGTATTAAAGGATTATTCTAGATTTTCGGAATGAAACAAAGGGCAATAAAATATTACTATCAGAAAAAGCTGTTCCTGACTGATTGCAGGGACAGCTTTTTTCTATATGAAAATAAAAAATTATCCAAGTGGAATTAATTCAGAAACAGATGCATTTCCTTGTGCATCTTGCACCACAAACATGCAGACATAATTTTCTGGATGTTCAATCGGACAAACTTCCAATTCATATCCATTCTGCAAATCCTGTTCAAATCCCATAATCCAACCTGTTTCTTCCCAATCAAAAAACGGCAGCAATTTTCCATCTGCATCCCGTGTCAAATAGCTACAGCGACCCGCAACCGACATCAAAGTATAGTCATCCAAATCTAGCAATTCCTTGCTAGGTGTCCTAATCTCCTTATCACTGGAAATTGGAACAGCCTGTCGAATAATACCATTCGGATATTCGCTGTTCACAACGATCTGTAGATTTGCTGCATTGGTATCAAAGTTGCCGTCTGCGGTATCAAACAAGACTACAGAAGTGAAATATCGTTTTTCTACAGAAGAAGAGTCATTATCAATCAATACCATCGGTGTTGCAGAACGTTCTCCAGTAGAGGTATCCTTCATGTAAACAACATTATCACTGTAATAGGCATGCAGAACGCCGTTTTCATCCATTTTTACATTTTTGCCACCATGAATGAAAACATACATATCCTCTTTTCGTGGATCGCTTGCGATGTCACCCGTATCTAAAAATCCGCCTGCTTCCGCCTTGCAAAGAATATAATACGTTGCAGTCCCGAAATTCTGCTGCTGTTCCGGTGTCAGCATCAAGGAAATATCACTGCCGCTTTGCGGTACAGTTGGTGTTTCAGTTGATCCTGTCTCTATTTCAGTCGCTTCTGTCTTTTCTGGCTCTGTTTCAGCAACAGATTCTTCTATTTCTGATTCCTGTTCTGTTTCTGCAATCGGTGTAACATTGGTTTCCGCATCAGCAACGTCCCAATCTTGTGTAATTGTTTCTCCGTTTTCAATGACACTGCAATTTTTCAGAAAGGCGGTATAGTTTTCTGCAAATCCAATCGATTCCTGCATTTCTAAACAATAAGTTGTGTAAGCCTCTTCTGTCTGATATGGATAACAAACAGAAACACCATTTGCATTTGCAACATTACTCCGCTGATAAACCACCATGTCCTGCAATGCACTTTTTGCTTCTTCAGCAGGAGAAGATGTACTCTCTGCAAACAGCTGTAACAAATGTATGGTATCTACCAAACTATAATTAAAGTCTGTAGAATAACTGCCAAATCGTTTTACCCGATCACGACTGCGAACAGCTGCTGGAAATGTTTCCGCTGTCAATTGACCGTCCACGCTGCTGAAAAAAGCATCCCATGCATCCTCTGCCGTCTGATATTGATTTAAATCCAGACAGGACAATGTTAAGTCGCAATATGCCCTTGGATACGCTTCAAAAGCGGCTTCTCCAAATTCCATATAAGAATCAATAATTGCTTTGCCCATCCGTGCTCCATCCATATCCGGCTCGGATAATTGAGAAAGAAATGCATAATTCCAACCCCAACCCGGCTCGGTTTCCTGTGAAGAAATTAAATAATTCGCATACGGTGCAAAGGCATCTGCAAGTTCCATGGAACTCATCAGGCAAGCATCAAATCCAATCCATTCCAGTTTGTTATCTGCTCCCAATGCCTCCCCTAACGCTGCCTGCATTTCTGATAATGTCAGAATATCTTCATAATTCTCATCAACACCAAATCCAAATACGGGTCCAGCGCCATGATCCCATAAAATCAGACCATATTGATCGGACTGATAATGCTCCAAACCATAAGAAAGAAAAGAACGAAGCGTTTCTGCTTCTCCCATATTCTCTGCATCCATGCTCTCTTTTTTAGAAAAGCCCGCTTCTGTCAACTCTAAAATCGTATTTTCTTCTGCTGAAAGTCCAGACATCTGCCAATCAGACGCTCCACCAGTATAAATAACAATATGATTATTTTCCGTATTTGGCATTGCCTCTTGCATTTCCTGTAGATCTAAACTGGCACTGCCATGCTGGGACTCTAAATCAGAACCAACCATATAAATCAAAATCGTCTGAGAATAAACCGTTCCAGTTTGCTCCATATCTGTTACATGATCTACAATATGATTCACTGATTCATTTGCATTGTTCTCAGCAACAACAC
>JAUNJC010000099.1 GCA_030523195.1 Oscillospiraceae bacterium | reverse complement strand
AGAGTGGTTTACTTTAAAGTTATAATTTGTGCTGGTTGAAAGCTGTGTGATTAATGATAGTATGGCTAGTATGGAAAAGAAAGTTATAACATCCATTTTGGTGCAATGAAATTCCTAGCTAAATCAGGAATCCAAAAAACTTTAGTTTTTGAGGGTACATAACAACTGTTATACCCAAAAGAAAACTTACCAGCCAAAATAAAACGCAAGGTGAATTGTATCAAAATAAGCGTTCTTTGGCATAATCGCACCTAACGAATGATACAATCGTTGGGTGCATTTTTACTGTAAAAAAGCCGAAAAACAAGGCGCTTTCGGCTTATCATAAAACGATAGCAGCCACAGTGAGGCAAAAATCACTGTGGCTATTTCTTTTTTGCAGTGAAAAATAAAACGATAGCAAGTTACCGTTTTATGATTGGACTTCATTCTGAGTGATTCTCTAAAAGAAAATTCATGAAACCAACAAGTTACAATACATACGAGGGCGAAACAGCATATTATCAGAAATCCTCCTTTAAGCGCTTTAGAAACAGTTCTGCAATCGGAGAAAAAAACTGATACTTCTTCCAAATGATATACATTTTTGTTTCCAGCAGTGGGACGATCGGACGAAAACAAAGTCCGCTTTCTTCGCTCGTGTTGATCAGATGCTCAAAGGTCAGAAGATACCCCAGTCCCTCCCGGACAAACACCGAACCATTGAACGAAAGATTAAACGTGCCTGCAATATTTAACTTTTCAGCATTTTCTCCGCACCATCGTGGAAAGTCTGCTTTAATGGACTGTTCCGATGTAAACAGCGGCAGACCGTATATGTCGTCAAAGGTGAGTTCTGATTTTTCCGCAAGCGGACTGTCACGCCGCATGACAACGCCCCATTTATCGCTTCCCGGTACGGGAAGATAATTATATTTGGATAAATTGGGCGGTTCCACAATGACTGCAATATCCAGCAGTCCACGGTCAAGACGTTCTGCAACAGGCTCTGTATCTCCGCTGAAAATATGAAATATGAAATTTGGATACTTCTTTTTAAATGCTTTTATCGCACGGGCAAGATATTTTACCTGTACACTTTCCGCACAGCCGATCCGTATTTCACCGCTTGTAATACTGTCAAGGGTATTGAATTCCTCGGCAGTTTTATCAACCATTGCAAGAATATCCGACGCACGTTTTCGTAGCAGCATTCCCTCATCATTCAGCCGCATATTTTTATTGGTGCGGATAAATAAAGAATGTCCCAGTTCTTCCTCCAGTTTTTTGATCTCCTTGGACAGTGACGGCTGTGAAATATGCAGCTTTTCTGCCGCCTTTGTCATATTTTCTTCTCTTGCAATTTCCATGAAATAGCGTAACACTCTGATTTCCATAGTACACCTCCGTAATTGGATGATCATATTATATCACATTTTGTCATTCCTGTAAAGAATCACAAGCGATTGCAAATAGGTATTTTACATCCTTGGAATTGTATGCTATACTGAAATTACAGAACACGGAGGTGATGAAATGGCACTGGCAACTGACAAAACCGCTGTCATAACCGAGAATCTGGCAGACGCAGGTCTTAACAAAAAAGAAATCGCAGAATGTCTGGAAATGATCAATCAACATGAATTTTCAGCATTACAGAAATTTCTTTCCGGTTATCGCAGAAAACTTCTTGACAGTGTACATGCGTACAACGATCAGATCGAATGCCTTGACTATTTCACATACACATTTAAAAAATATTTGGAGGTAAAGTTATATGGAACATGAAAAATTGGTATTAATCGAAGAATGGGATAAAACATTCCCGAAAAGCGAAAAGGTCAACCACAGAAAAATCACATTCCACAACAGATATGGTATTACGCTTGCGGCAGATCTGTATGAACCGAAGAATATAGACAGCAAGCTTCCTGCCATTGCAGTATGCGGTCCCTTCGGTGCAGTCAAGGAACAATCTTCGGGATTGTATGCCCAAACTCTGGCAGAGCGTGGATTTCTGACAATTGCTTTTGACCCGTCGTTTACAGGTGAAAGTGGTGGCTTGCCTCGTTACGTGGCATCTCCTGACATCAACACTGAGGATTTTTCCGCAGCGGTTGATTTTCTTTCCGTACAAGATAATGTGGATTCGGAGCGTATCGGCATTCTCGGCATCTGTGGCTGGGGCGGTATGGCGCTGAATGCAGCTGCGATCGACACCAGAATCAAAGCAACTGTCGCTTCTACCATGTATGACATGACACGTGTAAATGCAAAAGGTTATTTTGATGCGATGGACGCAGATGCCCGTTACGAACTGCGTAAGACGCTTAATATGCAGAGAATCAAGGATTACAAAAATGGCAGCTATCAGCTTGGCGGCGGTGTTATTGATCCGCTTCCGGAGGATGCACCGTTCTATGTAAAGGATTATTATAATTATTATAAAACAAAGCGTGGCTATCACGAGCGTTCACTGAATTCCAACGGCGGTTGGAATATGACTTCTGCGCTTTCGTTTATGAATATGCCGATTCTTGCTTACAGCGATGAGATCCGCAGCGCCGTACTGATGATCCACGGTGAAAAGGCACATTCCTGCTATTTCAGTAAGGATGCTTTCAAAAAACTCAAAGGTGATAATAAGGAATTGTTGCTCATTCCGGACGCTATACATACTGATCTGTATGACCGTATGGATGTGATTCCCTTTGATAAGCTGGAGAGTTTTTACCGTGAGTATCTGAAATAATCAAAAAGCGGTCTGTCTGTAGTTGTTGTGATTGTGGACAAGTTTTCAAAGAAGAATGAAAGGATGAAAAAAGTTCTATTGTCTGGAATTGCTTTTATGATGTTCGTTGTTTTCGTTTCATACAGTATTTCTGAATATCGCTCAAAAAGTTCGATATCAGTCATAACCTTTAGGTATAAACAGGAAAACAAAAAGAGACTTCTCAGGAGGTCTCTTTTCGTTTATAATATAAATAGACAAGAAAAAAGGAGTTGTTCAATATGAAAAAAATATCTGTTTTATGTTTCAGCATTATGTTTGCATTTAGCCTGACAGCCTGCGAGAACAATTCACAGCTGCAGAATTCTCTGGAATCTATTTCTTCCGAATCAACTGCAAAAACAGAAGAATCATCAGCGGAATCCATTGCTACAGAGTCGGAAACGTCTGCTGAAACTTCTGAATTGTTAGCAGATGAAACGGCAAGCGAAGAGGGAAAAACGCTGGTTGTCTATTACTCCGCAACGGGAAGTACAGAAACTGTTGCCGGATATATTGCAGACGCAGCCGGAGCTGATGTATTTGAATTAGAACCTATGAATCCGTACACCAGTGAGGATCTGGACTGGACAAATGGCAACAGCCGTGTGTCCGTGGAGCATGAAAACGAATCCGAAAGAGATGTGGAACTTGTCTCTTCTACCATAGATAACTGGAACGAATATGCCACGGTTTTTGTAGGGTATCCCATCTGGTGGGGAATTGCCGCATGGCCGGTCAATGAATTTATAGAAACCAACGATTTTACGGGAAAAACAGTCGTTCCTTTCTGTACCTCTGCAAGCTCCGATTTGGGTGAAAGTGGCGAATTGCTTGCGGAAATGGCTGGAACAGGGGACTGGCAGGAAGGTATGCGTTTTCGTTCAAGTGAATCAGAAGATGAAGTCAAAGCATGGGTTGAAGATTTAGGAATGACAAATTAAAAGGAGAATGTTATGATGAAAGATTTTACGCTGAGAAATGATACAAAATTGTTGTTTCGGAATGACCCGACAGCAGATTTAGCAGAATTGATCGCAGGAAAAAAGATTCTGTTTGTTTACGGAGGCGGTTCTGTTAAAAAGAACGGCTGTTATAACGATGTGAAAAAGGCTGTAGAAAGCAGCAGCGGCGTTCTCTATGAGATTGGAAATGCGTCAAGAGAATTGGAAAAAATAGAGCAGGGCATTCAGATCGTTAAGGAGAATGCGATTGATATGGTCATCGGCGCGGGCGGTGCAAGCATTATGGACTGTGCAAAACTAATCGCCTTCGGTACGCTCCATACGGACAATCTTTGGGACTATATCAAGGGTAGAAAAAATCCCTATGGACTTGAGAAACTACCGCTGATTCTGATTCCGACATATCCGTCCAGCGGTTCGGAGTATGGGCTTGGCGCTGTGTCGGCAGATTCTAGAACCGGAGATTTTGGTACAGCTTACGGCATTCCGGCGGATACGGCAATTCTTGTGCCGAAGTATTCCATGTCTTTGGGCGCTGAAATGACTGCCTATACTGCACTTGTTACTTTGGTGCAGTTGTCAGCCTCGACCATTGGCGATAAAAACCCTGTGTCCTATGACATTGGAATTTCTGTGATACGCAACGTCATCTCTGCAGCAAAAATACTGCAAGAGAATCCTACCGATTCGGACGCCCGCGGCGTGATTTTGTATGGTGCATCTGTTTCCACCTCCGGACGACTGGGACTTGGCAAGGAAGAAAATTATGCCTATGACATTTACGAAATGGAATTTATTCCAGAGGTCTTGTACGGTGCGACATATCGTAAAAGCCTGACAACGCTGTTTCCACGATTTCTGAAAGTCATGGCAAAATATCATGGTTTAGATATTTGTCATTATTTCAAGGATGCATTCGGTTATGAGGGCAGCATTGAAGAATCTGTCGATGCTATGGTCAAACTTTTTGAATCTCTTGGCGTGAATATGTACTTTAACGGTGAAGTGACCGCAGAAGCAATCAAAGATATTGAAATTTCAACATCGCTTTCCGTTGATGAAGTGACAGAAATTATCAGTGATTGCCTTTGCTGATTGAAAAGTGGGAATTCCTATGAAAAAATAAAAAGTGGCAAATCTAGTGGCTCTGTTGCTTTTGATTTTGGGATTTACTTTCTGGTATCTGTTCATGGGCAGCAAAATATCGGACGCAAGTACAGAAGTGATTCCCGGTGAAAGCGGAACACGTTCCTTAGTTGTATATTTTTCAAGGGCAGGAGAATTTTCAGGAACAACGGATGCCACAGTCTCTGCAACGCCAAACTCCAATCAGATTATGGACGGCAGCGACACGGAAGCTGCGGCAAAAATGATCCGGCAGCTTACCGGAGCAGATCTATATCAGATTCGCACAGAGCGTGCCTACAGAAATGCTTTCTGGGGAACTGCCGCAACTGCATGGATTGAAAATGCATTGGATATGCGTCCGGACCTAGCTGCTCAGCCTGAAAATTTGAACAATTACGATGTCATTTATGTTGGCTATCCGATATGGTGGTTCAATGCGCCTATGGCGATCGGCAGCTTCTTGGAAGCTATGATCTGACGGGAAAAACTGTTGTGCCGTTTTGCACCAGTACAGATAACGGGATTGATGTAAGTATGGACTATATCCGTGAGGTTTCGGATGGAGCGAACGTCCTTGAGGGATATCGTGTACATAATTCCAATCTGGAAGATATTTCCGCATGGCTGGAGCAAATTGGTATGCTGGAGAAAACGGATAGATTAGATGATAGAGAATCCGAGTCGGAAATTGCAGATATATCACCCAAAGAAAACTCTCTTGGTTATGTGACCGAGGGTACAGAGGAGTACCGTGGTTTTGTCATTGACAATGTGTTTCACTCCGTTAATGAGGGTGACATTCACTACAATGTTTATATTCCGGAAAACTATGATGGCAGTGAACCTTATGCATTGTATTTCACCCTGCCCGGCTATGAGGGACTTTATTTTCAAGGTATTGCGTCTAATTTGAAATCCGAGGAATTTGAATTTGAGGCACAGAAATATAATAGCAAAATGATCATTGTCGCACCTCAGCTTAGTGACTGGGGAGAAACTTCTGCAAATCAAACAATTGCTTTGGTGGAATACTTTCTGGAAACATATAATATTGACCGCTTAAAGTTATACGCAAACGGCTTTTCCGGCAGAGGAGAAACCATGTCGCAGGTGGTGGGCAAACGCCCTGACCTGTTTACCGCATATTTGCAGGTAAGCTCCCAGTGGGACGGAGAATATGACGCTGTTGCAGAGCAGCACCTTCTGGTATATTTTGCCATTGGACGAAACGATGAATATTACGACAGTGAACTCGGTCAGAAAGCTTATGATGAGCTTTATTCCCTATACAAAGAGCAAGGATTTAGTGATGCGGAAATTGATAAGCTGCTGGTGCTGGACATTAAAGAACACGACTATTTCACCGAACGTGGTATGTCTAACGAGCATGGCGGAGGCGGTCTGTTTGCCTATGATGAGGAAATCATGGGCTGGCTGTTTTCACAGTAATAATGAGGGTGCAGAACATGAAAAGAATACTTACAATGGGTCTATCTGCGGCTTTATGTGTGAGTTTTACAGCCTGCGGAATACAGAATACTCCTTCTGAGCCGGATGTACCTGTCTCCGACCAAACGTCTTCGCCTGTGATAACAACTGTGTCGGATGAATCTTTTGACAATGCAGCGAATAGCACGTCTGACGGTAAGACGACAAAGGATACAGTCGCTGCTGCCATTCCCACGCCGGTAGAGAAACAAGTTCTCTACCTATGGGAAGAGGGAAATGCTCCCGCAATAACGGAGTATACGACTAACAATGGGCGTTATTCTGATGATCCGGATTTTCGTCCGTATCTGACCTATTTTCCGGTACTGGAGAATGTTGAGATCAAGGATGCCGTTCTGATTTGTACAGGCGGTGCTTTTCAGTATCGCAGCGACTGGAATGAGGGTTCTCCTGTAGCGGAGAAACTGAGCAAATTGGGCTATCAAAGTTTTGTTGTGGATTACCGCTTACAGCCTTATACACAGGAAGAGGGTGCGTTTGATTTGGCTTGTGCAGTCCGCTTTGTTCGGTATCATGCACAGGAATACGGGATTGACGAACAAAACATTGCAGTTATGGGATTTTCAGCCGGCGGAATTTTATCCGGTGAGATGTTGCGTAACTCTGACGGCACGGTTAGTCCAACCATTCTGGATCCGGATTATGTGCCGGATAAGCTGGATGAGGTATCAGCTGACGCAGCGGCAGACGGCATGATATATTCTTTCTATGGTCGCTTGAGCGTAGGAACAACTGATGTGGAAGCTTTACGGGAAGCCGACCTGCCGCCAACTTTTTACTGCTATGGAACTCGTGATCCGTTTTATGAACAATTTCTTGCTAATGATGACGCTGTAGAGGAAGCCGGTGCAGAGGTAGAGCGGTTTCAGTTGGATGGAATGCCGCATGGCTTTGGATATCAGGGCGACTGGATTGATGAATACGATCAATTTTTAGAACAGATTTTTAATGGAAATTAAAAGGAGCTGAAATCTATGCATACAAGAACACTGGGAAAAAATTTAGAGGTGTCTGCCGTAGGATTGGGCAACTATCGGAAGTGCGGTTGCAACTGCTTTTTCAAATTTGGCGTCTGCCTTATTCTTTTTCATTGTATTTTATCAGCTTAGAAATAAAACGGCAATGTCTTTATCCATTCGGAATTTCTCGATGCGTTTTGCAATACCTGTTTTTTCTGTAGGGATTGCATCAGCTTTGACAACAGCACTTGCGAATGCTTCCAATATGGTGATTGTGAAACTTGCTTCTGGATATGGAGATATCCCGCTTGCCGCCTATGGAATTGTCAAAAAGATCGATTTATTTCCGTTAGGCGTTTGCATGGGACTGTGTCAAGGATTCATGCCATTGGTAGGCTATAATTATGCGGCAAAAAATTATAAGAGAATGCGTCAGGCCTCTGTTTTCTCATGGAAAACAGCACTGATCATTGCAGCGTCATTTGTTATTTGCTTTTTATGTTTTGCTCCATGGATCATGGGGGCGTTTATTCAAGATACACAGACCGGAACATTAGGAGCTGAATTTCTCAGAATCGCTTGCCTGGCAGTACCTTTGACAGCAGTGAATGCTTTGATCATATATATGCTCTAGGCAATGGGAAAAGGCGTGCAGTCTGCTGTGTTGACAATATGTCGTCAAGGACTACTTAATATTCCCTGCCTTCTTTTGATGAACTGGCTTGTAGGACTGTATGGTATGATCTGGACACAGCTGATTATCGAGGCAGTAATGCTTCCGATAGCACTTGGTATGTATATCACAATGTCAAAGAAATTAGAGCCTGTGTTCATAGACGTTTTAAAAGAGAAAAAGCATGAGAAATCATAAT
>JAUNJC010000098.1 GCA_030523195.1 Oscillospiraceae bacterium | reverse complement strand
TAAAAAAGATGCTACCAGCAGCGTCCACACGCAAAATATTGACGGACATCGTTATCTGATGATTGATCTAGAGGATCCGAATATTGAGGTCAATGGACTGGCAGTCCAAATTGCAGAAACCAATCTCCCACAAACAGAAGAAACATTGTTGGAATGTCTTGAAGAAAACAAAACTGCGGAAGCGGATACTGCTACAGAAAAAGCAGTTTCAGAACCCCCTACATCGGATGCAGAAACAGAAATTCCCCCATCATCTCCCCAAACAGGTACAATACCAGATGAAAACTTGCCTTCTGAAGAAGATTTCTTACAGGCAGCTGATATCACAGATAACATCCCCACTGACAGTGCCCCTTTCTAAGCAATGCACCGTCCCGCTCCGCCAAGCGGCAGCAGGACGGTTTTTCATGCAAAATACCGAATCACCACATAAATTGCTTCTATGCGTTCAAAATGATAGAGGATTTATTCTGCTTATCAATACTTGCGGTTCACAAAAAATACAATAAATGCGAAACGCCTCAATTTCTTTTTTCTGTTCTCTAAAAAAGCATCCTATTTTCTTTGAAAAAGTCAAAAATCAGATTGACATTTTTCAAGAAATCCGTTACAATAGAAAAAGAACTACTTTTATTTTTTCATCAGAAAGGAGCATTCTATGAATATTGCAGTTGCACAGTCCGGCGGACCGACTTGTGCTATCAATGCATCTTTGGTCGGTGTTTTCAGCGAAGCACTAAAAGAACCCGCCATTGATGCCATTTTTGGCTCTATTAATGGCATCGAAGGTATGATTCACGACCATCTAATTGACTTAAAAACAATGATTCGCACCAATGCGGACATGGAAATGCTGCTTCAAACACCATCCACCGTGCTCGGCTCCTGTCGCTATAAACTCAAGGACTGGCACGAAGAGGAAACCGTCTATCAGAAAATTACAGAACGATTTCAACAACGGCAAATTGGTGCATTTTTCTATATTGGCGGCAACGATTCTATGGATACCGTTATGAAGCTTTCCGAATATGTCAAGGAAAAAGGTCTGGATACCAAAATTATTGGAATTCCCAAAACGATT
This sequence comes from Oscillospiraceae bacterium, assembly GCA_030523195.1. Taxonomy (GTDB): domain Bacteria; phylum Bacillota; class Clostridia; order Oscillospirales; family Ruminococcaceae; genus Ruminococcus_C. Next base: position 7,115 of record JAUNJC010000098.1, on the reverse strand, counting down.
GACAATGACCTCTGTATCACTGACCATACACCGGGCTTTGGTTCTGCTGCAAAATATGTGGCAACTACCATGCAGGAAATTATTCGGGATAGTTCTGTTTACAGTGCACCATCTGTCACCATTGTAGAAATCATGGGACGACATGCTGGCTGGTTAACTGCTTCCAGTGCCATTCTTCATGCAAACGGAGAAACTGCACCGCATTTGATCTATGTACCAGAGTGCAAATTCTCCCTTCAACAATTTTTAGAAGATATACGTCAAAAAATGGCAAAGCATAAAGCTGTGATCGTTGCTATTTCCGAAGGCGTAGAAGCAGCTGATGCAGCCGCTTTTCAATCTGGTGTTACGGATGAATTTGGACACAAATATCTTTCCGGTATCGGAAAATATCTGGAAGGTGTGGTGCGGGAACAAATTGGATGTAAGGTGCGTTCCATTGAGTTGAATGTCATGCAACGCTGTTCTTCCCATCTTTGTTCAAAAACCGATATTGACGAAGCTGTACAGATTGGTGCTGCTGGTGTGCAAACCGCATTATCAGGGGAAACCGGCAAGGTCATGGTATTTCAGCGGCTTTATGACCAACCGTATACCGTTGTTGTAACTTCTACAGAGGCGGCGAATATTGCCAATCGGGAACGTTTCCTACCACTTTCCTATATCAATGAAACACAAAATAATATCACGGATGCTGCATTGTCATATTTCCTACCGCTGATCCAAGGAGAATGCAACATCCAGATGCAGAATGGTCTGCCAGTACACTTTAAAATACAAGAATCTGTCTTAAAGTAATTCAGGCAAAAAGAAAAGGCTGTTATTCCCAAGTACGGCATAACAACCACAAAAAAAGATATTCCTTTCCGGTTTGACAGATGATTTTTCTTTATGTTTCATCTGTCACCGGCAATACTTCCTGAAAGACTGCGTAGAATTTCATAGGAATAAACCGATCCATATGACATTTTCCAAAGAACCACTTTTTATAATCGCATTCTTTGATAATATCTTCAAAAAACGCATGGATTTCCAAACGCTGCTGTACATCTACACCTAAACAATCTTTCAAAGATGCAGGTGGTTCATGGGTAATAATATAGTCTACTGTTGCCTGGTGTTGATTCAGATTGTGAATTGCACGCCGGATCTCATCATGTGTCGGCTGTTCCTGCCGCCACCAGTTTCCAGTATCTCTACGATATTCATAATCCTGACTATGACCGCCGCCAAATGCGAAAAACGTTTGATTTTCAATCGTATAAATTTCTCCACGCTGCAAATGAAAAATATTAGGAGCAATGCATCTCGCAACGCCTCCACGCCAGCGTACCAATTTATATTGCTGCAAAAGATCAAAGTTTTCATGACATCCATCTACAAAAGCAATCGTATACTTCTTCTCACTGAGCTTTTTCAACAACGCTTGTTCCTGTTTAGAATGATCCCAGATAAATCCAAAATCGCCGCATACAAGCAGGACATCGCCTCCACGCAGTCTGCGAATTGCAGGACTTTTCAAACGACTGTAATCGCCATGCAAATCCCCTGTTACATAAACCATTTTTCTGCGTCCCTCCTTTTAATTTCGGAACCGGCATCCAATCAACCGGTCTTCTCATTCTATTCTATCATATTTTTCCGAAAAGGTAAATATCTTTCATGGGAATTTGTCGAAAAAATTTAGAAAAACACTTACATGTGGCAATGCAATTTCAGAAAACCAAGCACATTCTGTAATTGCATTACAATATGTTTTCTTCTGTTTTATTTTTTGAGCCAAATGGTGCTCGTTTTTAAGAATCCATATTCTATTTTATTGATAAGGAATGCAAATTATGAGAAAAATACAGCCATTTCTGCGACGGCTCCTGCCGTTGCTTCTCACATTTTGTACCATGCTAACATTCTGTAGTCTTCCGACAAATGCCTTTGCATTTACACCACCATTCACCATACAAAGCGAATCGAGTATTATTTTAAATCTAGATACAAACACCGTTATCTATGAAAAAAATGCAGATAAACAACAGATGCCTGCACACCTTGCACAGATTGTCACAGCTCTAGTCGTTTTAGATCTTTGTGAGGATCTGGATGGTACAAAAATCACCATGAATCAAAACCCTATGTCCTATTTTTACGAATACAGTACTATAGAAGATATACGATATGCAGATATCGTTACTGGAGACACTTTTACTGTTCGAGAATATTTATATGCTATGCTGCTTACCTCTTCCTGTGAGAGTGCAGAATTGTTAGCAGATTATTTTAGCAATGGAAATTCTGTACAATTTGTAACAAAAATGAATGCCAAGGCAGCCGAAATTGGTTGTACCGGTACCAATTTTACGAATCCCACTGGTCTCTACAATACCTACCAAATTACAACTGCACGGGACATGATGAAAATTGCACAATATGCCATGCAAAATGAAACATTCAAAGAAATCGCTACAACAGAATCCTTTGTTCCAACTTCTATGAATGCCAATCACCCTGCTTCCTCTAGTCTAAAATGGGTACATAGCAATTCTATGATGGATGAAACAGATCAATACTACTACAAAGGCGTCACAGGTATTAAAACAGGAAATTTAGAGGAATATGGCAGAAATATGATTACAACTGCCAAAAGAGGAGATGTTTCCTATTTGATTGTCCTGTTAAAAGCCCCCTTTGATGATGAAAATGGCAAATTGCAATACTATCATTTGGAGGATGCCACCAATTTACTAAACTGGGCATTTTCTAATTTCACTTATGTCACACTGATTGAAGATGATGAAGAATTGGATGAAGTTCAAGTGGACAGTGGCGAACGAACAGGTTATGTGTTGGTACGCCCTGAAAGAGACTGTATTACACTTTGGTGTACAGATGTAGATGTCTCTGCCATTCAAAAGGTCATTACCCTACAGGAAAACGTACACGCTCCTGTGGAAAAAGGACAACAGCTTGGAACATTGGATTTAAAATTTTCAGGAGAAGTCATTGATACCATTCCACTGGTTGCTGTTAGTTCCGTAGAACGATCCATTATAAAACAAAATCTCAATGCCCTGAAGGAATTTCCTCATTCTTCTGCATTACGGTATAGTCTTCTAATCGCTTGTATCATCACAGGCATTTATATTATTTGCTGTATCAATGCCACATATCAGTGTCGCAAAAAGGCAAGAGAGGAAAATTCTGTCCATCTGATTCCTAAGGCAGTCCGGATTGAAAATAATACACAAAAAAACTGGAAACGCTCATCTGAACCCGTGTTTTATCATCGTCCAGAAAATGTCAATGAAAAACAAAAATCTAATACACCAAATAAGACACGAAATTCCAACACCCGCACAACAACATCCCCCTCTACAAAAACGATGCCAAAACGCAATGATACGCAATACACTAGAAAAAAATAACCTGCTTTGCTGCCGTACCTGTTACTGGTACGGCAGTTTTATTTTTCCAGTGCACTACTGCTGAAATTTTATATTCCGCAAAAAAGTATTGACAACAGACCCACTTTATGTTAAAATTTATGTTAAGATTTTTTATGATAAAATGTGTAGTATCCTCTGATCCATTCTTCCACTTTGTAGAATGGATGTAAAACAATATCATAAAAATCAAATAAGAAAGGACACAAAAACATGAAAAAAATAATCACATTGATTCACGGGTTTTGTATGGCGTTAGCTGACAGTGTTCCCGGGGTTTCTGGCGGAACCATTGCATTCCTATTGGGATTCTATGATCAATTCGTAGGCTCACTAGACGATCTCATTTCTGGCACAAAGGAAAAACGAATTGCTGCATTGAAGTACTTGATAAAACTCGGCATTGGCTGGGCAATCGGATTTATATCAGCAGTCCTCATTCTTGCCGCTGTCTTTGAAAGCCATATCTATTTGATTTCTTCCCTGTTTATGGGATTCATCCTTTTTGCCATACCAGTGGTTATCATAGAGGAAAAAGCCTGCCTGAAAGAGCAGGTCAGCCGAATCTTTTTTATTCTCATCGGCATTGCATTGGTTTCTGCTATTACTTATTTCACCTCTTCTGGTGACAGTATCCACATTAATTTGGGAAATCCGAACATAGGAACCTATATTTATGTTTTTATCTGTGGTGCAGTTGCCATTTGTGCAATGGTATTACCGGGTATTTCTGGTTCAACCTTGCTGCTCATTTTCGGAATTTATGTGCAAATCATTACATCCATAAAAAACCTTTTACATCTACAATTTGATGCATTGCCAATTATCATCGTATTTGGACTCGGCATTTTAACAGGCATTGTTTCCATCATAAAAATTATTAGAAATGCACTCGAAAAACATAGGGCTGCAACGGTTTACCTAATTATTGGACTGATGATCGGCTCTCTGTATGCCATTGTAATGGGTCCCACCACATTGGATAACCCACAACCACATTTGTCACTGCACACATTTAGTATTGTTTTCTTTTTGATCGGCGGTGCTGTGATCGTTGGAATGCAGGCAATGAAAAAATTATCAGAAAAGAAAAACTGACAATATCATTCAATATCATTTTTGCATACTGTCAGAAAAACAGGTGGCTGTACCATAACAAAAACGGTACAGCCACCTAATTTTACATACATATTGTACAGACGATATGCAGAGAAAAAACAAAAGGCAAAAAGGTATAAATAGATAAAATAAGTATATAAATACAAAACAAGCAGTATCATGAAAAATGTCTCTGTCTTTTTTGCATATCAATCTAAGTGCTAAACTTCCCTGCAAATTTTTTGCAAATCCTCCCAAAAACACAATGTATGCGGTGCCATATATGCCTGTTCCCGCCGTACCATAAAAATTGTCGTATCTGGCATCGTATCCACAATTGGCATCATCACAGTTTCTGGATTGCGAAGCAAAGAGCAGGCAGACTGTGGAATAATCCCAACCCCCAAACCTGCATCTGCCCAGTAAACGGTGGTGCGGGCATCTTCGTTCACACAAAAATAATGGGGACTTATGCCAAGTGTTCCGAATTTTTGATCTAAAATGTTCTCCCAGCGGCGATAGACGATCAAAGGCTGTTCTGACAACTGCTGCAAGGAAATCGACTTCAAATCTGCAAAAAAAGAACGGTGCCCTACCGCAATCAACGACTCCGATCGCAATGGAATTCGCTGTATTCCCTCTGCCGAAAATGGAGAACGAACCAATGCTACCTCTACCCGATCCTGATGCAGCTTCTCTAAAATTTGATAGGTATCCGCTTCATAGACAGAAAACCGAATATCTGGATGCATCTTATGAAACACCGCAAGCCACTGGGGCAGCAACGAACAGCCAACAGAAGAAATCATACCAAGCCGAATGGTGCCGCTTGTATCATCTGCACAAGCGGCAAGCTCTTCTTCCGTAACACGCCGCAGCTCTAATAACGATTTAGCTCGATTATAAAGCAGCTTTCCTGCTTCTGTTAGCTGAATTTCTCTTGCCCCTCGTAAAAATAATACACAACCTAATTCCTTTTCCAGTCGTTTCATCTGCATACTCAACGGTGGCTGAGAGAGAAATAGTTTTTTTGCAGCCGCTGTAATGCTGCCGCTCTCTACAATGGTAACAAAGTACTGCAATTGATGAAAATCCATCTTTTCCCCCTTCCATAGCAAAAAGATATGGAATCCATATGAAATATATATTTTTTGAATCTCACTTTCTATGATATAATAAAAAACAGAAAAAATCAAGAGGAGGATTGCATTTTTGTGTGGAAGTTACTACGATTTTTAAAGCCATACCGAAAAGAAGCCATCTGTGCACCATTGTTCAAGCTATTGGAAGTCATTTTTGAACTGCTCGTACCACTGGTCGTGGCATCCATGATTGACAATGGCATTGGCGGCAATGACAAGGGAGAACTACTTCGTTCTGCTGCTCTCATGATTACCTTGGGAGCAGTTGGATTGGCAAGTGCCACCACCGCACAGTACTTCGCTGCAAAAGCATCTGCCGGATTTGGTGCCAATATCCGATATGCTATGATGCAGCATATTCAAAAACGCTCCTATGCAGAACTTGACCAAATGGGAACAGACACCATGATTACCCGAATTACCAGTGATGTAAATCAGGTGCAAAATGGTGTCAATCTGGCACTCCGGCTAATGCTGCGTTCCCCGTTTGTAGTGATTGGTGCTATGATCATGGCATTTACTGTAAATGTAACGTGTGCCCTGATTTTTGCAGCTGTCATTCCACTGCTTACCATTGTCGTATTTGCCATTATGTTCGGCAGCATTCCGCTCTATCAAGCCGTACAGAAAAAACTAGACAATATCCTTGGTAAAACCAGAGAAAATCTACTGGGCGTTCGGGTACTGCGTGCCTTCTGCAAAGAGGAAGAAGAAATCAATGCCTTTACAGAAGAGAGTGCGGCTCTTTCTGTTATGCAAAAACGAGTAGGTCGAATTTCTGCTCTTATGAATCCAGCAACCTATATTCTGCTGAATCTTGCCATCATCTTTTTAATTTGGACAGGGGCTTTACAAGTTGAAACTGGTGTTTTAACACAAGGGGCAGTCATTGCACTCTATAACTATATGTCGCAGATTCTGGTGGAGTTGATTAAACTTGCAAATTTGATTATTACGCTAACCAAGTCCATTGCCAGCGGCAATCGCATTCAGGACATGCTCTCTTTTGGAGAAAATCCAGACGAAACACAAAAACAAGACTGCGATCCAGCTACTGGCAGTAGTGCAACGGTACAATTTGACCATGTTTCCTGCCGTTATCCGCTGGCAAGTGCGGACGCTCTCTATGACATTAGCTTTACAGCAAAAGCTGGCGAAACCATTGGTATCATTGGCGGTACTGGATCTGGAAAAACAACATTGGTCAACCTGATTCCTGGCTTCTATCCAGCAACCGGCGGTACTGTTTCCATTGATGGTTTGGATGTCCAACAATATACCGATGCTGCTCTTCGGGCACAAATTGGCGTTGTGCCACAAAAAGCAGTGTTGTTCCAAGGCACCATCCGAGAAAATCTCCAGTGGGGCAAGCAAGATGCCACAGATGCAGAACTCTATCAAGCATTAGAAATTGCACAGGCAAAAGAAATTGTGGAAC
>JAUNJC010000097.1:1550-8473 GCA_030523195.1 Oscillospiraceae bacterium | reverse complement strand
AACGGGTAAACTAGAAGAACGTATTACAGAAAATGCTGGCAATCTCTCTGGCGGTCAACGTCAGCGTCTGACCATTGCAAGGGCATTGGTGCGGCAGCCACGAATCCTGATTTTAGATGACAGTGCTTCCGCACTAGATTATGCAACGGACGCCGCCCTACGGAAATCCCTGCAAACCATGCCGAACCGTCCCACCACGTTCCTTGTCTCACAACGAACAGCTTCTCTCCTACAAGCCGACCGTATTCTTGTATTAGACGGCGGAAAACTTGTTGGAAATGGAACCCATCAAGAACTATTGCAAAATTGTGCGGTCTATCAGGAAATTTACTATTCACAATTTCCAAAGGAGGTGCAAACAAATGCCGAAACAGCCTAAAAAAGAACCGCAAAATTGGAAACGAATCTGGCAGATGATTCGCCCCTATCGGGGATGGATGACGACTTCCATGATATTTGCAGCATTAACTGTTGTCTTCACCCTATATATTCCCATTCTAATTGGGAATGCCATTGATGCAATGGCAGAAAGCGGAAACGTTTCCTTTAATGTAATTCTTCGCCTGCTCTGGAAAATTGGTATTTTCGCCTTGCTCACAGCTCTGCTGCAATGGATCATGCAAACCATGCACAATAAGATTACCTATCAGGTTGTAAAAGATTTCCGAACAGCTGCTTTTGAAAAAATCCAGCGGCTTCCACTCTCCTATCTGGATCAACATCCAACCGGAGAAACCGTCAGTCGTGTCATTACCGATGTCGATCAGTTTGCAGACGGCTTACTGATGGGATTTACACAACTGTTTACAGGCGTATTTACTTTAATTGGAACGCTGCTCTTCATGCTACTGCTCAACTGGAAAATCAGTTTCGTTGTCATTGTAATGACACCACTTTCCATTCTCTTTGCAAAGAGTTTATCTGGACGCATTTATAAAATGTTCCGACAGCAATCGGAAGTCCGAGCAGAACAAACCGCTATGGTTAATGAAGCAATCAGCAACCAAAAAGTCATTCAGGCATTCCACCACGAAGAAGCAACCTTAAAACAATTTCAAGAGAATAATGAAAAACTAAGAAAAGCCTCCCTGCATGCCTCTTTCTTTTCCTCTCTTATCAACCCCGGCACACGATTTATTTACGCCATTGTCTATGCTGCTGTAGGTCTAATTGGTGCATTCTCTGTGCTAGGCGGTGGTCTTACCATTGGTGGACTCTCCTGCTTCCTAAACTATACGAACCAATATACCAAACCATTTAATGAAATTACAGGTGTTCTAACAGAATTGCAAAATGCAATTGCCTGTGCCAACCGATTGTTTCAATTGCTGGACGAGCAGGAGGAAACGCCCGATACACCGGATGCTGTCATAATGGAGCAGGTCAAAGGAAATGTAACACTGCAAAATGTTGATTTCTCTTATGTACCAGAAAAACCACTGATTGAAAACTTGCAGCTGCAAGCAAAATCTGGTCAGCGAATTGCCATTGTTGGCCCCACTGGCTGCGGCAAAACCACATTGATTAACCTGCTGATGCGATTCTATGAAGTCAAAGATGGTGCAATTCTAATAGATGGTGTAAACATTCAGCATATGACACGGCATAGCCTGCGAAGAAACTTCGGTATGGTACTACAGGAAACATGGCTGAAAAACGGCACTATTCGAGAAAATCTGTGTATGGGGAAACCAGAAGCAACAGAAGAAGAAATGATTCTGGCAGCCAAAGCAGCACATGCACATAGCTTTATTAAACAAATGCCGCAGGGATATGATACCATTCTTCAAAACGGCAGTCGTCTCTCACAGGGACAAAAGCAGCTGCTTTGCATTGCAAGAGTGATGTTATGTCTGCCACCCATGCTGATTTTAGATGAAGCCACTTCTTCCATTGATACCCGAACAGAAGCAAGGATTCAATCTGCATTTGCCACCATGATGCAGGGGCGTACCAGTTTTATTGTTGCCCATCGCCTCTCTACCATTCAGGAAGCGGATGTGATTCTGGTTATGCGAGACGGACATATCATCGAACAAGGAAATCATGAAACCCTTTTGAAAAAAAATGGATTCTACGCAAAATTGTATCAAAGTCAGTTCGCACAGACTACAACAGCATAAAAATTACCATGCATTGATAGCGACAATCGCCATCCACCACTTGACAAATACACTGAAATTTCTTATACTAATAGAAAACCTGTCCAGAGGGGTTTCTCTGGACAGGTCAACAATTATAATAAAAGAGGTATGCATTATGTTAAAAAGAATTGTAACCATCCAAGATATTTCCTGCTTCGGAAAATGCTCCTTAACCGTTGCCCATCCCATTCTTTCTGCTATGGGGATTGAAACGGCTGTTATTCCAACCGCAGTCCTCTCCACCCATACAGGCGGTTTTACCGGCTATACATTTCGCGACCTAACGAGCGATATTCCTGCTATTGCCAAACACTGGAAATCTCTGCAATTACAGTTTGATGGCATTTATACAGGCTATTTAGGTTCTAAAGAGCAGGTGCAGATCGTCTCTGATTTCTTCCAGACATTCCGCAGCACACAAACAAAAATCATTGTAGATCCTGTTATGGGAGACGGCGGAAAACTGTATCCCGGATTCACATCCGATTTCGTCCAAGAAATGAAAACACTCTGCCGACAGGCAGACGTCATTGTACCCAATATGACAGAAGCCTCTCTGCTGCTGGACTGCCCGTATCGTACCGACTATCAGGAAAAGGATGTACAAGAAATCCTTCTCGCACTTACAGAGATTGGTACACCGACTGCCGTCTTGACTGGCGTACAATATGGAGATGGAAAACATGGTGCAGTTGCCTACGATCGCACCACCAACACCTACTATGCTTCTTTTCGCAATCATATTGATCAAGCTGTTCACGGAACTGGTGATATTTTCTCCAGCCTGCTTTCTGGTGCCATTGTCAAAGGGGCTTCTTTAGAAAAAGCAGTGCAGCTGGCAGTCAATTTAACAACAGACTGCATTGAAGCAACCCTGCCGGATCGGGAAACCTATTGGTATGGGGTTTCATTTGAAAGTTGTATGGGCAAAATCGCACAGGAAGCAGCTGCCCTTTAACTGTTAGACTGCGTTCCATGATTTACGAGGGATGCGGTATAAGAATGTATATTGGACATGGTGAAGTTGGTTGGTCTGGTGGATTCAGATTCTTTCTGACAGAACGATTCGTTTGCAAAATACTGAATCACATCTTTCCGAGTAATAATACCGCTAAACACATTTCGATCATCGACAACTGGTACAAAATTCTGATCCATAACCTGCACCAGCAAATCCTGCATAGTTGCATCGATTTTGACTGCCGGATTCCATCCCTTTCGCACAATATCATGAATATAATATGCTTCCGTTTCCCGAATCGGAATATGTTGGAAGATGTCACATTGTTCCCGCTGCACAAGCTGCCATAAAAAATCTCCCTCTGTAACCGTACCATAATACGTCCCATCTTTTCGGATCACTGGTATTGCCGTATAATGATGATAATGCATCTTTTCTAACCCCTGCCGCAGCGTATCCTCTGCAAACAAATAAGCAACTTCTGATTTTGGTTTCAATAAAAAAATAATACTTCGATACAAGATGTAAACTCCTTTCTGATTCCATAGCTATGGTAATATGATGTTCAAATGAAAGGGAATGCGTATCTGTTTTTCTCTCACTATTTTATCATAATAGAAAAATTTCGATGCCTTTCCATGCAGCATGAATCACTTGAAAAAATAATCCGATTCCTCACAACCTAAAAAGCAGCTGTCCACTTTTACACAAACTGACAGCTGCTTTTTATTTTCATCTTCCAAATCATTCTAATTCGTGTAAATACTGCTTATTCTGTTGTACCAATTCTGTTAGCTTTTTCTGCGGTATCGTCACAATAGAAAAATCTGCTGATGTTCCCGTTGCAGCACAGTTAATGGAGGATGTATTTCTTGCTGTTACTTTTGCAATATAATCCCCATCTGACAAGGTAAAGGTATACCGCAATCCGGTCAAGCCAAAGACAGACTGCACACATTTTCCTGTTTCCGCTTCATAAATCCGCACGTCATATACATCTGCATAAAGGCTGTCATTCCATTGCACCTGTATGCTTCCCTCTGTCAAGCCATTATTGATCTGAACTGCTGGCTCTAACGGTAAATTCTTAACGGTAAACGGAACCTCATCACTCACTGTCCGTGCCACAGCATTTTCTGCCTGTACACAAGCAATATAATTGCCCTGCTCCAACATAACTTGCTGGCCAGTGTCATTCGTTGTCCGTTGCAGTGCTGTTTCGCCATCTTCTGTCCGCACAGTTATTTGATAGTGTTCTGCACCATCTATGGCATCCCATTGCAATGAAACCGGCAGAGAACTGCCATTAGAAGAAACAGTCAGTTCTGTTTTTTTCATGCTGTAAGTCATTGGCACAAACCGCTGTGTCTCTTTTGCTTGTACCGACTGTAAAACCAATTCTGTTTGATCATCTTCCGAACGAGTGAGCACTTTTCCATTCTGATAAAACATCACACTGCCATCTTCTTGATACAATGTCCAGATTTGACTTGCCTGTTGCTCCGCAGTCTGTTCCTGCAAAGAAAGTGTCCCATTTTCCGCTGCGGAAAGTGCCAACCCTGTTTGACTATCCAATAGATAATAGCCATTTTCCGTCTTTTGCAGTTTCCAGATTTGTTCTGCGGTATCTTTCTTTTCTATCATCTGCACACTGCCGTTTGTCTGTGGAGTCAGAAACTGAAGACTCTCTGGCTGAGCAAACCGCAGCAATGCACCGTCTTCTGTCTCCCATTTCTGCTGTTCTGTAACAGTAAATGTCACAGGTGTTCCCTTTGTCGTACCTGCTGCATTGACCTGCTGTAAGACAGCAGTATACGTCCCAGCAGAAAGCGTGGTACGATAAGAAGTGCCCTGCAAACCACTTTCTATGTACAATGGGGTCTGACTGGTATCCGTACCGCTCCAAATAGAAAGTGTATAGCCGGCAGTCTCTGTAGACGCTGTCCACTGCAATGTAGTTGGCATCGGAAAAGTACCAGCCTGCACCGTCAACGATACCGCTTTCGGTGTCTGTAAGGTCTGAATCGTAAAGGACGTGGACAATGAAAAAGCAATATCCTGCAAATTCAAAGATTCCTGCAAAATCAAACCGCTTTCTGCATCCTGTAAAAGAAAACCAGTTTCTGTTTCATAGAGAAACCAACGGCTTGCCTGCTCCGTCAGTGTCAATGTACCCGTTTGTCCATTCAAATAATAGCGCCCCTCTGATTGCAGAATCAGATAGCTGCCATCTTCCTGCCGGACAAAATGCCAATTTTCCTTTTGTTCTCTTTTCTGTAATAGCAACTGTTTGCTGCTGTTTATGGAAAGTGTTTTTCCCTCATTACCACACTGGATCGCAGCATAAAAATCCGTTCCCATATCATAGGGAGTTGGTGCAATCGTAATATAGGTTTCATAATAGGGATAAAATGCATCCCGTGCCAACTCTGCTCTGCCCGTTCGATAAATCGTACTGCAAACCTCATAGACAGCCGCCCACGAGTAAGCAGCATCATATGCTCCCTGTGCAGAATCTTCAAAATCTACTAGAAGTGTATTATAGTAATAAGGAGAATAAGTGGTCAATAGATCATATTCCAAATAGGCAAGCTGACCGCTTAAAGAGTCATATGCATAACCGTTTTCCCTACAAAATGCTTGTAACGCCTCGTAACGAGGACCGTTCCACTGACAAATTCCGTAACTGATTTTTTGGTTGGTATCAATACAGGAGGCGGTTGGTTCAAACCCACTTTCTTGATAAATATTCGCCAAAATACCGCTGGCAGTAGCCGTATTTAACTGTAATGTATCTGTTAGAAATTCGTATATGATCTCTTCGTTGCTTTGCGATTCGTCTGCAAACGCAGAAAGTGGCATAGCTGTCACGCTCAACAGCAAACTGCATACAGCAGAAATCCATTTTTTTGATTGTTTCATGAAATCCTCTCTTTTCGATTGGGTATTGCTCGTTTTTTCCTGTTTAGACATCCGGACAATCCCCAGCGATCCCAATGGTATTATACTGCACTTTGTGTATTTTGTCAATATCATAGGCGAATTTTACAAGATTTCCCGTCATTTATCACAATTGTCACAACTGTTTTTCACCGTTCTTTCATATGGAAAAAATAATTTTTGTAAGTTGTCAGAAAAAGATTCCATATTTTTCTATATGAATTGGTAGTGTTTCATTCAATTTTCCGAAATTTATCCATGATAAAACACATAATTTTCACAGATATCCAGTATGATTACAAATAGACAAAGGAATGATTCTTCCTTTTGACCTGCGGAACATTCCGCCATCTTACCGTTTCCGTGTGCAGAAACGGACCAAAAACACCTTGCCCATTTGTGGCAGTTCTCATAAAATACCCCCTTTTATAGAAAGCAGAATGGTTTTTGCCATTCTGCTTTCTATTTTATTAGAAACTTGACTTTGCAAGAAAACAGCAGTATAATAATAAAAGATAGGAGATGAATACTATGCAGGAAAGTAAAGATCTATTTCAAGAATTTGAATTTCGCACCCCAACGGACTTTCAAATCACAGAAGTAAATGGTATTCCACTGCCAGAAGAATACTTAAAATTCATGCACCGTCACAATGGCGGAGAAGGCTGTGTTGGAAAAAATCTATATGTACACCTATATCCATTAGAAAAATTGATAAAAATCAACACAGACTATGAAATCAACACCTATTTTCCTGATTGCTGTATTTTCGGTACCAATCTGGGTGGCGATTTGTATGGATTCGACCGAAACGGTCATTATTTCTCTATAGATTCCTGTTCCATGGATGTGGAAGATATGTTTTTCTTTGGAAACAC
>JAUNJC010000097.1:0-1540 GCA_030523195.1 Oscillospiraceae bacterium | reverse complement strand
AATACGATACCTATATGGGAGAGGTTTAAGCAATGTGGGACGGTGGAAGACGTTATTACGCAAGATTTGACTATGATAAAACTCTATTTCCATGCCGTTTGATGAAAGCCGTAGTAGACGGCGGTTTCTCCTGTCCCAATCTGGATGGCACAAAAGGAACGGGAGGATGCATTTTTTGTGATGGTGGCAGCGGTTACTTCACACACTCTGGCAGCATTGCCGAACAGATTCAGGCAGAACGAGAACGCATTCACAAAAAGTTTCCACAGGCAAAACTCATCGCCTACTTTCAGGCGCATACGAACACCTATGCACCCCTTTCCTATTTACAGAAATGCTATGAAACCGCTCTGCAACAGCCGGATGTCGTTGGACTTTCCATCGGCACACGTCCAGACTGTCTGCCAGAACCAGTACTGGATTATTTGGAAGCCCTTTCTCAAAAAACAATCCTTACTGTAGAACTGGGGCTACAAACGTTCCAACCGAAAACAGCAGTGCTCATCAACCGCTGTTATGACAATGATGTTTTTCAAAATGCATTTACTGCACTGCGAAAACGCAGGATTCGCATTTGTGTCCATCTCATCAATGGACTTCCACAAGAAACTACAGAACAAATGTTGGACAATGCGATACAACTTGGAAAACTGCATCCCGATGCAGTCAAGTTACAGCTTTTACATATCATTCGGGGAACGCCGCTGGAAACATGGTATCAAAATGGAAAAGTACATCTGCTGACACAAGCAGAATATGTGGCACTGGTTGCAGAACAACTGACCTATTTTCCACCGGAAACCGTCATCGAACGCCTGACTGGTGACGGCGATGCTCGCACACTGGTTGCACCGCTTTGGAGCCGCAATAAACGTGGTGTATTAAATGCCATTGCATCCTATCAAAAAATGCATAATCTTTATCAGGGAATGCGTTATTCCTCATAACAAAAAGCACCCTAAACGGGAGACCTCCGTTTAGGGTGCATATTTATTGTATTTTTTCAGATAAAGGATTTGAAAGAACTTTCATTCTTTCGCTGAAGCTTCGATTGGACTCACTCCCAACATCTTATTTTTCAGCCAAATAATCTCTTTTCTTTGCCATTGGACTCACCTTTTACATCAATATCGTTCTTAGGATGCAATATAATTAATACATGGGAACCACCCTTACACAAAATTTACTTTTCCGTAATATGGTAACCTTCCATGGGACTCATTCCTTTTTGATTCAGATATTATTTAAAAAGTCTGCACTTCCATTGGACTCACCTTTTTCAATTATTTTGTAAGCTGTAAGCATAAATAGGTTCTTCTCGTCATAAGAATCATCCCTTTGCTCTTTGAATTTTCGTTCCGGCATCTATTCTCAAGGCTTTCGCCGAAGATACAAGATCGTCATCATCTTGTATTAGGTATTTCACCTATGCTGCCAATCCGAATTTTCTGTTGGTACAGCCACATTCGCCAAACCGCACTCCATTTTCCAGTCTATCTCATTTCTCATTTTCTTGGTGTGCGACCAGTCTTTCTGATCC
>JAUNJC010000096.1 GCA_030523195.1 Oscillospiraceae bacterium | reverse complement strand
ATCTTTCAAAGCTGCGTGAGCAGATGGAGGATTTGAGCAGGCAGAATCAGAACCAGCAGCAGAATCAATTCCAAAATCAGCAGCAGAACTTCCGCAATCAAAACCGGAACCAGACACAGAATCGGAACCGGCAGAACAATCAGCAGCAGAATCCTTGGTCAAACAACGAAACAAATGGCTAATAAAATGGCAGAGTGCATTTAAAATGCAGAAAAACCGGCACAGCTTTCAGAAGCGGTGTCGGTTTTTTGATGGATTTACAAACGAAATACACTTCACTCTCGCAGTTCAGACAGCAAATGCAGAACCAATTGCAAGTAAAATGATAGCATGCGATTTTATATTTTTGTTATTCCTTGCAATATGAACTTTATCCTATCGGGATGCGGTTTGATCGGCTGCAATCTGTCGCCGCAGTGCTGCAATGGCAGTCCGAATGGAGGTGTCTGGATCCAGTTGTGCCGTTTCTGCCGAAACCTGTTCCCGTTCCTGATTCCAGATCATATGCAATATCGTTGCACAGCGAACATGCAGAACGGATGCGGTTACAAACAGCGTTGCGGATTCCATTTCTGATGCCAACACGCCAGCCGCTTTCCATGCTGCCCAGTTTGCCAGCAATTCCTGTTTCACTGGCATTCGCTCCGGATTATGCTGCCCATAGAAAGAATCTTTGCACTGTACAATGCCAACCTGATAGGAATATTGCAGCTGTTCTGCGGCAGCGACTACATGTTGCAACAGACTAAAATCTGCCACAGCCGGAAATGCCAACGGCATATATTCCTGTGAAGTGCCGTCCATCCGAACAGCACCGCTTGGGAGAATCAGCGTGCCCGGCAGCAATTCCGGCTGCATCCCACCACAAGTGCCAATTCGCAGAAAGGTATCTGCACCGCACTGCACCAGTTCTTCCATGGCAATTGCCGCAGATGGCCCGCCAATCCCAGTAGAAGCAACACTGATCCGTTCTCCCTCTAAAAAACCACTATAAATCGTAAACTCCCGATTTTGGCTTACCTGTACCGCCTGTTCCAGATAGGCAGCAATTTTGGGGACACGACCGGGATCGCCCGGCAACAGGACATAGCGTCCAATTTGTTGTGGGTCACATTGTAGATGAAATGGCATTGCAGACTGCATCAGAAAACCTCCTTTTAGGGTGCATGGTTTGCATTTCAAATCAGAAAAAGCGATATTCTTATTTTACACCAGAAAAATAAATTTGTCCAGTGAAAATACAAAAGGAACACGGAAATCCATTTTTAAATGATAGTTTTCATCCTGCGCCACAGGCGACTGCGGTCACAGGCGGACAGCATAGCGAATCTGCCGGAAAATTCGGACGAGTTTTCCAAAAAATCCAAAAACAGATTTCCGTGCAAAAAGAATGTGCAGTATTTCTAAAATGCAAACCGCACCTTATCCGTAAAAAATACAAACTCAATACTGATATTGTTTTCGTTTTCCAAACAGAAACGCCAATGAAATCAAAACAGCTATAAACTCTGCCAAAACAACAGATGACCAGATACCGTCAATCCCCAATAACTGCGGCAACAACAAAATGGCTGCAATCTGAAATAAGAAGGTTCGCAAAAACGAAATACACGCTGAAATCAAGCCATTGTTTAACGCTGTAAAAAAGGAAGAAACCCAGATATTCATCCCCATAAACAAATAACAAATGCTATAAATCTGACAGGCTCTTGTGGTCAATGCCAATAATTCTGCATCATAACTGGTAAAAATCATGGCAAGCGGTTTAGCAAATCCAATGGCTGCCGCTGTAATCACAATACTGCTTCCGCCAATGAGCAAAATTCCTTTTCGGAACATATTTTTTAATTCCGCATGATTCTTTGCACCATAGTGAAAACTGACAATTGGTGCACTGCCAATGGAATACCCCATAAAGACCGCATTAAAAATGATAGCAACATACATGATCACGCCATAGGCAGCAATGCCGTCTTCCCCTGCAAACTGCATCAGCTGATAATTATATAGGATACTCACCAAGCTAATCGAAAGGTTTGAAACCATTTCAGAAGATCCGTTTGCACAAGCAATTCGCAAGGCTCTCCAATGCAGGGAAAAGGGAAATTGCAGCCGCAGCAGGCTTGAATTGTTTTTTCTGATAAAATAGAAAATGGGAAAAATACCACCCACTGCCTGAGAAACGGCCGTGGCAATGGCAGCACCAGCAAGTCCCATTTGCAATGGGACAATCAATAAATAATCCAAAAGCATATTGGTCAAACCGGCAAATATGCTGATCTTCAAACTTAATTCCGGCTTTTGTGCTGCCACATAAAAACTCTGAAATGCCTGCTGTAACACAAACAACGGCGTTACAACGAAAAGAATACGGCTGTAAAGTATGCAGTCCTTTAACATTTCTTCCTTTGCCCCAAATCCAATGGCAATCTGTGGTGCAAAGAGAAATCCAATTACTGCTAGAATGGCAGAAATCACAAATGCAAACAAAATCAACATAGTGAAATATTGGTTCGCTCGTGCCTTGTCTCCCTCTCCCAATGTCTTTGAGACCACAGCACTGCCGCCAGTGCCGATCATAAAACCAATGGTTGCTACCCCCATTAGAACCGGCATCATAAGATTCACAGCTGCAAAAGCCGTCTTGCTGACAAAATTGGATACGAAAAAACCATCCACAATACTATATACGGACATACAGAGAATCATCAAAATAGATGGCATAACAAACCGAAGCAGTTTCCCGTAGGTAAAATGATCAGAAAGCTGAATCATAGTGTGTGATTTTCTCATGGTTTTGCTCCCTTCTGTTGTGTCTGGATTTCTTGTTCCAGTTCCTTCCGCAGCATTCCTAACTGTTTTTGCATCAAAGCAAGCATTTGGTTCTGTTCCTGCTCTGACAAATCCATAAACGAATGCTGTTCTGCTTGAATCAATGGCAAGACCGTTTCTTCAGCAAACGCTTCTCCGGCAGGTGTCAAATAAATTTCTTTCTTTTTTCGACTGCCAGGGGAAAGCTGAATGGTCACCAAGCCCTGCTGTTCCAGCCGCTTGAGAGAAGAATGGATGGTTTGTGGTGGGTCACAGGAATCCTGACATAATTTTTGCTGGGTACAAACACCACCATGCAAACAGATAAAATAGAGAATCCAAAGAACAGAATCCGAAATGCCCTTTGCTATGGCATAATGATGATAGAGCTCGTTCATCTCCTTATAAAGACAGTTCCATGTAAGCAGCTGCTTTGACAGATTGCATTGCATCACAAATCCCTCCTTCATTTTATCCGAAATCGGATAATAACGCCATTATAGTACGATTTCGGATAAAATAAAAGCTATTTTTAAGAACAACTTATGAATTATATTAGAATAGCAATGGAATGATTTCACAATCAGGTAGATACCATAAGACGAATGCCATCCCATGCAGCCATAAAATTGTACTATTTGCACAAATTTCATAATCAAATTTTGTGCAAGTTTTTCTCCCTTTTTCGTTGACAAACGATATTATATGCCGTATAATATGAAATACAGAACGATATTGTATCATCGTTCCGCAATTTCAGAAAGGAGATGGCACCATGGCTGTCTTTTCTGTCAGTACAGCTTTGCTGGATGCAGTGGTACTCTCTCTGATTGCCAAAGGGGATACTTACGGCTATGAACTGACCCACACCATTCAAACAGTCTTTTCGATCTCAGAATCCACGTTATATCCAGTTCTGCGGCGGCTGCAAAAAAATCAGTATCTGATTACCTATGACCGACCCTATATGGGACGGAATCGGCGATATTACCATATCACCGACACCGGACAAACTGCTCTGCAAACGTATCGCAGCGAATGGCAACAGTATAAAAAACAAGTGGATTATTTTTTAAATGAGGAGGATGCATGATGACCGAACAAGAATACCTCTCCCGTCTGGAACGGGCACTGAAAGATGCACCGGAAGAGGACCGCAATGAAGCAATCGCATTTTACCGCTCCTATTTTCAAGAGGGCGGCACGCCAGTCGATACCCCAGAGGAAGCAGCAGAACGCCTGCTCCATGACGGCAAACCCACGCCGCCTGCACCGCCGATACAAAAAAAATCCAATTTTGGCTGGAAACTAACGGTTTTGATTCTGACTTTTCCTTTCTGGATTGGCTTTCTGGCGACATGGTTTGCCCTGCTGGTCACCGCATGGGTTGTCCTAATTGTAGTACCCGTTGCCTTGGCTGCCGGTGCTGTCACAAGCTTATTTGCTGGTATTCTCTATTTTTCCGTGTATTATCCCATCGGTTTGCAGGGAATTGGCTGGGCACTCGCAGCAGCCGGATTGGCATTGCTCTGCTGGAAACCCTGCCTGCTCGGCATTGTGGGACTCTGGAAAGTACATACATCTCTGGGACGGAAATTCTGCCATTGGATGAAAGGAGAGGAACTGCATGAAACTGCGTAAACCTTACTATATCACTGCCTGTGCATTGTTAATTGGAGGAATCGTGCTGACGGGTATCAGCATTGCAGCCGGTGCATGGAATCCAACCAAATATGCGAAGGCTATGAACCTGAAAGACCGCTATTTTGAGGTAACCGAACCGTTTACCAGCATAGACTGTCAGACGGATGTCATGGATGTGACCATCCAGCAGACAGAAGGGGACACCTGTACCATTTCCGCTACCAATCTGCCCGATCAGCAAATTCATGTCACGGTAGAAGACGGAACGCTTTGCATTGATACAAAACCGGAGAAAAAGAACTGGTATCAGTATTTTCAATTTAGCATTGCACGCCCTTCTTCAGAATTGACCATTTCTCTGCCAACAGCCATTTATGAAACCGTGACGTTAGACAGTGATGTGGCTAACATTCATGTGAATGACCTGAAAGCAGATATTATTTCCATGGAAAATGACACCGGTGATTTCTTCCTGCAAAACATCACCTGCAAAAACTTATCCGTTTCCAATGATGTTGGAGATGTCTCACTGGAGCAAGTACAAGTACGGGAACAACTCTATATCGAACAGGATACAGGCGATTTGGAGATGCAAAACTGCATCAGCAATGGCAGCGGAACGATTACCATTGACGTTGGCAAACTGCAAATCACTGATACCAAACTCGTACAAACAGAATTGGAGTCTGATGTCGGTGATGTCATATTAAAGGATTGTACGCTTTACAATAACTGTAAAATTACAAATGATGTCGGAGATACCACTTGCACACTGTATGCAGAAAAAGACAGCTGTTCTGTCGATGCAGAAACAGATGTCGGAGAGATTCTGGTAAACGGAGAAAAAAGCGGCTATCGGATTCCGAATGCCATAGATACCCTCACCATTCGAAACAATACAGGGGATATTCGGGTAGATTTTAAAGAGATAGAAACATAAAAAAAGTGGCTGTTCCAGTCTTTTTCAGACGGAACAGCCGTTTTTCTATGGCATATAAATTTATTCCTCTGAATCTGCCAGAATCCATTCTTCAGCTTTCTGCTGTGCAGATTGCAGCCGTATCAATTCCGAACGCAAACGAATTTGTAATGTTGCAGAAAGCGGCATGGTATCTAATATTTGGTTAAGCACATCAATCGTATCTGCTGTAGCCAAAAATAACTCCCGATATGCCTTTTGATAACAGGAATCCATTTGATTTTCTCCTTTCTAATCCAATTAATAAGATGGATTTTTTGATATAATACCACATATAGAATGAAAAGTCAAGTGAGAAAACACATAATATGATAGAATTTGTGCATCTTCATAGAAAGGATGCATATCATCATGGCTTTTTATCAACGATTGCGAGATTTAAAAGAAGATGCCGATTTGACACAAAAAGAAGTCGCAGATATCATCGGCGTATCGGTCAATCATTATGGAAAATATGAACGAGGGGAGACCGATCTGCCATTAGAAAAAGCTTTGCTTCTGGCAGACTATTATCAAGTTTCCTTGGATTATCTCACCGGAAGAACCAACTGTAAACAGGGCTTCGCTGCCTCTCCAACACCAGCAATGCAGCTTTTTGCACGGCTGAATCCAGAAAATCAGGCACGCATTGAGGAACGAATGTTGGAAATGCTGTCCAGACAGCAACGAGAGTCCTAAAAAACGGCTGCTCCAGTCTTTTTCAGACGGAACAGCCGTTTTCTTATATGCGGTATTTCAGGAATAAAATTCTTAGGAAAATCTTTTCCGAATCGTCCGGCAGATTCGCTTCGCTGTCTGCCTATGTCGCTATTCGCCATAGTACATTGTACGAACTTACAGCCTTTTCACTCTAAATTTCTGTATTTCGTACCATTTTGTTTTTTTAGATGGCGAACAGCGAATCTCTTCTTTCTAAATTGCAATTTTTTCTGATTACAACGTTCGTTAAGGGGAACAGCTTGTTCCCCTTAACAATCCCTTTCCGCCAAGCTGAGCCAGCTTGACCGCAATTCACCGTTCGGCGGGTAAAACTTGTTCATTGAACGCACATTATATATTATAATACAAAGAAATGCTGTCCAGACAGCAACGAGAGTCCTAAAAAACAGCTGCTCCAGTCTTTTTCAGATGGAACAGCCGTTTTCTTATATGCGGTATTTCAGGAATAAAGTTCTTAGGAAAATCTTTTCCGAATCGTCCGGTAGATTCGCTTCGCTGTCTGCCTGCGGCGTGCAGTCGTTTCCCGCCCTTGAGGGCAACAAAAAGTCCCTCCCTTTCATAACATAACGATGGGTGGGCTGTCTGCGGCGACTCGCCGCCTGAGCCAGCTTGACCGCAATTCGCCGTTCGGCGGGTAAAACTTGTTCATTGAACACACATTATATATTATAGTACAAAGAAATGCTGTGTTGCAGTAAAAGTTTCGTTTGGTGCCAGTTCCTGATAGCCAGTCTGCTCCTTCGGCAGTTCCAGATTTGGTGCATCAATCATCGCTGTCATTGGCTCTGGGCAGAAATAACCATTATGTCCCTTGTCGTTCCAGAGAATCCAGAACTGATAATTTTCTGATACTTCATAACCAATGCCCTTTCCAGTGACAGTATCCACTGCCGTCATTCCATAGAATGGCTTACCATTTACTGTCTGTGCAGCAGCTGTGTACATATCATTGTCAATATTCTTCAGAACCGGACACATTGTTCCATTCTTGTACTGCATATCGTAATCATCCAACGGCAAAATTTCCTTTGTTGGCAAGCAGCGTTCATTCAATACCCATTTTTCTGTAATCGGCACGGTAATGCGGCTATTTTCCTCCGCTGCTCCGACCAAAAAAGGACTATTGATTGTGGTATGGGTCGCAAGCGACATCGGCATCTGCTTGTCAGAGAGATTGGTAAAGGTTACGCTGTAAAACAACCCTTCTTCCGTCAGACGGAAGATAAAATCTGCCCGAAATGGAATCGGCAGACTTGCAAAAAATGGGTCATTTTCATCATAGGTATAGCTGGTCTTTGCCCATGCCGCCGTTTCATCCGCACAGAGTTCCATCACACGATGTGTCCGCTTGTGCAGAAAACCGTGAATGTGATTGTGATAGGGAGCAGCTTCATTCACTGGCAGCTGATACACGGCATCGGAAGTTTTCAGCACCCCATCTGCAAACCGATTCGGCAGATAGAGGGTTGGAAGTCCCCAGACTTCCGCAGACTGCTGGATGGCTTCCGGCGTATTGTCCTCCCGAAAACGGAAAAATTCAATCCCCTTTTCGGCATGATACAAGCGAATGACATTCGAGCCAATTTCAGGGGCAATCCATGCCGTATAACCGCCGCTGGAGAGCTGCAAGCACGGCATTCCTTTCCAGTTGAAAATCTGAACAGTTGGTTTCATGATAAAAATCGTCCTTTCTGCTTTTTCTGTTTGGTGATTTTGTGCAAAGCACTTGCCTTTATTGTAGCATAAAACAGACGATTTGTCTATCTGATTTTGTAGTTTTTCACGGAAATCCAAACAGCCCACCCATCGTTATGTTATTGGAAGAGAGTTCAAGCAAATTTACAGGATATCCGGTTTTTGTCACCCATCGTTATGTTATTGGAAGAGAGAGCGAAAAACGGCTGCACGCCGCAGGCGACTGCGGTCAAGCTGGCGCAGCTTGGCGGAAAGGGATTGTTAAGGGGAACAAGCTGTTCCCCTTAACAAACGTTGCAATCAGAAAAAATTGAAATCTAAGAGGAAATCGCTGTCCGCCATCTAAAAAACAAAACAATACAAAATACAGAAATGGAGAAAAGAACGGCTGCAAATTCGTACAACGTACAACGGCGGACACAGGCAGACAGCGCAGCGAATCTGCCGGATCATTCAAACAAGGTTTCCCTAAGAAATCCGAAAATGCATCTTTCTATTTTTAATCCCTTTCCGCATTCCCCTTCAAAGCGGCAGTTACCTCATCCATATGGATTCTGATTTCTTTCGTAGGGATGATATTTCCATTCTCATCGGTATTATCTTTATGGAAAAAGATTGCTGTGACATAGCCAGTATCAACAGGAACCATACATCCAATGCTATCAGGGCATACGCATGAAAAAATAAAACCAATAGTCAATAAGAGAAAAATGTGG
>JAUNJC010000095.1 GCA_030523195.1 Oscillospiraceae bacterium | reverse complement strand
TTGTCAAGTGAATAAAATGTGAACCTTTCTCTCTCAACTCAACTCCGCTCCGCTTCGTGCGACAGCTTTATTATTATATCACCTCCTCCTTCCTTTGTCAAGTAAATTACTGTTAAGTTTTCTTTCAACTTTTTGTCTATTTTATACAGTCACAAGTGTTTTTTATCCCCTATTGCTAAAACCGCTCCGGTTTCCTCCCAGAGCGGTTTCACAAGAATCATTTTTTCTCTTATTTTTCTTTCGTCTGTGCCGCATAATAGCGAATGCTGTTTACGTTCTCACACAATTCTCCAAATGCATACACAACAATCGCACTCAGCCATGCAAGCAACGGACTAATAATGACAAGAATTACTCCGATTGTAATGAACATTCCTCCGCCATAATAACTATCTGCTCCTGCTGCAATCGCAGCAATACCGATAATTTCTCCAATAATCAAACTGATCACAAAAATAATTATTGCAAGTACTTTCAGCTTCGGTCCTGCATTCTTAAATAATCCACCTGATCTTGGGGCATAATTTATGGAAGAACTTGAAAAAGAACCCTTAAGATTATCCCATGCCGTCTCTTTTTCATTCGGTATCCTAAGTTTTTCACTTCCACATTTCGAACAGAACGAAGCACTATTTGAATTTGTTGCCCCACAATTTTCACAAATAAGCATTTTTATTTCCTCCTAAATGTAATAATAATTTTTATTTATTCTTCATCTGCATCTACCATGTCTAGTGCATCATCCTCCAATCTTTCTTGTACAGATTGTTGACTTCTCTCCGCATCCCATCAAGCACCCTGCCATCATCACCGTTGCCACTGCCAAACAAATTCCCTTCTGACACCCTTTCATACTGCTACCTCCTCATTTTTCACAAAAACAGGAAAACATCTTCCTTTCTTCCAATTTTACACAAAAAAAAAAAAAACAGTTATGTAATTGTAAACAAATATAAAATTATACTGTAATTTCCATTTTGTTTTCCACAATTCTCTTATTTTTTCAGTTTCTTAGGAAAAACTTTCCCGAATGGTTCGTATCTAATTTTCATCCAGTCCTTGACAACACGCAAAAAATATGCTATAATAAGGCTAATAAAATAGAAATTGCAAACGACACATGTAGTACCTTTTGGTATGTAAATCTGATTACGGCACAACTTGTCCATAATTTGATTTGCCGAAAGGTCATACATGTGTCGTTTTTTCTGTTTTAAACACAAAAAGGAGGTGATTTTATGCCAAGAAATCAATTTCAGAGAATGGTATTTGCGTTTCTTACCGTATTAATTACCGTACACGGCTATGTATTTTATAGTTTATATGTTGTAAATGGCAGTACGCTACTCTCCTTAACAGGCTCAGATAGTGTCCTGCATGCTATTCAAAAGCAAGGCGGTGTAATGATGTTTGGAACATTTCTTCCAATCTGGGCTATCATTCTGATTGAATTCTGCTGTGCCTACACATTAGAAATTTGCATGGGCAGTCCACTTTCTTTCCGGCTGGCTGCAAAGGTATTTGATCCGCAACAAACGCATCCAGTTCTATTTGAAACTGCCATTATTTGTACAACCGTTGGTCTGATGTGTCCAGCAATGAGTTTTCTCGCTGCCTGGATGTATTATCCATATCCACAGGGGTTCCACCTTGCGACTCTGCTTGCAAACTGGATTCGTTTGGTTTGTTTCAACTTTCCATTTGCCTTTTTCTCACAACTGTTTCTCATTCAACCAACTGTAAGAACACTTTTCAAATTTCTCTTCCGGAAAGACATCCAAGCCCGCATTGTGACTGCATAACTTCAAAATTTCATATGCCATGCAAAAAGGCAGCTGCCGGTATCATTCCCTGCAAGCTGCCTTTTTTATTCTTTACAAACAAATGCTCTTTCCTTATTAAGAATTTGAAGAGAAGTCAAGCTTAAACGGATCATACTTCTTAATCGCATGATCACTCTGTTCCACTGTCAGTGCATCAGCCATTTTTTCCTTGTCCTCATCAAAAGTATCCATGTACTTTCTTGCTGTAACAGATTCGATGGCATCTTCTGACCACAAATCATCCTCTGTCATACGGTCTTCGATGTCAAAGCGAATAATCAAATAATACGCTTCTTCATCTTCTACCATCATTGGCACACCAATCTTTGCATCATCAAAGATTGCTTCATATGCCTTTTTAGATGGC
Source organism: Oscillospiraceae bacterium (assembly GCA_030523195.1). Taxonomy (GTDB): domain Bacteria; phylum Bacillota; class Clostridia; order Oscillospirales; family Ruminococcaceae; genus Ruminococcus_C. The sequence continues at coordinate 6,392 of JAUNJC010000095.1, read as the reverse complement.
GTATAATTGATTTCTGATTCATCCGTTTCCTCGTCTTCCTTTGTGGAAACCTTTGTAATGATCACTTCATGGGCATACGGTACTGTTGTTGTAGTCGTTTCTGTTGTTCCCTCTGTTTCTTCCGCATCAGAAATTGTTGTTGTGGTAGAATCCGTCTCATCCTCTTCTGTCAATGCTGTTCTAGTAACAGTTTCATCCTCTGATTCTGCAACTGCCGTTGTCGTTGTAGTAGTTTCCGCGGCTGTTGTCGTTTCCGTAGTTGTAGTAGTTGCCGGAATTTCGCTGCCGTTTTCATCTGTTGCAGAAGTTGCAGTAGCTGCCGCAGCTTCTTCTGAGATAGAAGTTACATAAGCATTATACTCTTCCTGAATGGAATCCATTTCTTCATTTAATGCTGCTTCATCGCCCTCCAGCTTTTCCAACGCATCCAGATAGGTTTCCACCATTTTCTTCATTTCTTTTTTGCCGTCTTCTTTGAGCAAGTCGCCGTTTCCATCTTTCAGGTCAAACTGAATATATCGTACACGTGCATCATTGTCAATGTAATACTCTTTCAGTTCATCCTCTGTGACGCCTTTTTCTCCATCGACATTGTAATAATAAAGGAACAGTTCACTCGATTTGTAAGTAGAAGTCAGCACATCCTTTACAGATGCTTCTGAAATTCCATTTGCCTCAAAGACTTCCCCATTGTTTTCCCATGCAGAACTTACATACTGCTCTACATCATCTGTTTCTTCCTTTGTCAGAGAAAGACCTTTCTCCTCGAAATCCTTCTGCACTGCAACATACTCTTTACAGTAGTCCATTGCTTTATTCTGAATCCAAGTCAGAGTATCCACACCATCAATGATCTGTTCTTTTACCAAATCATCATCTGTGGTATCCAGTTCTTCATTTTGTTCCTGAATGGTGCTGATTGCTTCAGAATAAGCAGCATAGGAATAATAGATGTAAATACCGGCTTTTACTGGTACTCCATCGATAGTCAGCGGATACGCCATTGCACTATTGCAGCCGCCACAAACTGCTGCGGTTGCCGCAGCAACAGCGGTTGCTGCAATTTTCTTGAGATTTATCATTTGAGAGTTTCCCTCCGTTCACACGATTCGCATGTTCAGCGAACATGACATATGAGATTAGTATAGCACACGCAAATAAGTTTGTCAAGCAGAAAATTGCCGGAAAATGTTGTTTTTGTACAATCCATACGAACTTCGTCGAAACGAATCTTTCTGTGACACCATTCGATTCTTGTATCTCACACAATTTTATGATATAATAAAACTATTCTTCATCCCCTATTTTTTCACAGGAGGTTTTTCTTATGAGAGCATTGATCACAGGTGCCACATCGGGCATTGGCAAAGCAATGGCATGTCAGCTGGCACAAGCCGGCTGTCAGTTAGTGTTAACCGGCAGAAACGAAACAATTTTACAGCAGCTGCAAAAAAATCTTCCGGTTCAAGTAGAAATTTTGCCGCTTGACCTATCCAAACCAGAAGCCCCTTATCAGCTGTTTGATTTTTGCAAAGATAAGCCGATCGACCTGCTCATCAATAATGCGGGTTATGGCATCTTTGGACGTTTTTCAGAAACTGATTTGCAGGCAGAAATGGACATGCTAGCAGTCAATATTCGGGCATTGCACATACTCACAAAGTTATTTCTTCGACAATTTCAAAAACAAAAACACGGCAAAATTTTAAATGTTGCCTCAAGTGCCGGTTTTCTAACTGGTCCACTTCTGTCCTCCTACTATGCCTCTAAAAACTATGTTGTCCGACTTTCTCTCGCCATTGCAGAGGAACTTCGTCGGCAGAACAGTCCTGTCACCATCAGCATTCTCTGTCCGGGACCCGTGGATACCAATTTTAACCGCCGTGCCGGTGTAACATTCAGTGTTCCGCCTATGAGCAGCCAGCAAGTAGCAGCCTATGCCCTGAAAAAAACCATGCAGGGAAAGTTACTGATTATTCCGGGAATCGGAATCAAACTTTCTCTATTCGGTGCAAGATTTGTTCCACATGCTCTGCTTTCTGCTGTCACCTATGAGATTCAAAAAAATAAGCTGAAATAATAACTATTAATATATATTTGCAAGTTTCATTCTATAAAACAAACAGAAAAGCCGTCCATGGTATCTTCATAAGACCATGGACGGCTTTTCTGTTGGCGGAGACGGTGGGATTCGAACCCACGTGCCCTTGCGGACAACCTGATTTCGAGTCAAGCTCGTTACGACCACTTCGATACGTCTCCATCTTTTATACTGACAACAGTATGCTTCTTCCTTATGCAATTGATTTTGGAAACATAATCAAATAAAAAAAATGCATACTACTGATAGAGTATATCATGACACAATCAAAAAAGCAAGTCTTTTCTTTGAAATTTGTAAAAACAAACGAAAATAAAAGTAGAATAAAAATAAAAATTGTGGAAAACGCTTTTTTTCCATAGTTTAATTGACAGACTTTCAAAAAAGTACTAAAATAATAGTAAAATTCGACAGCAACTGATCTCTATGGAGGCTTTTTATGAAATCATCATCCAGAAATTTTTTTCAAAATCTTTCCAGCGGAACCCGTATCACCATGCTGTTCTGTGGCTGTCTCGTTCTGCTAACCGGACTGCTATTGATATTTTTAATGCTCTGTCCAGTAAAAAAAGAAAATCTTTCTAATCATGCAAATGAAAATCTTCTCGCTGTCGTTACGACTGTCTCTACAGAAGAAACCACAACAGTAGAAACGACAATTACCACCAAAAACACTCGAAAAACAACAGACAAAAAACGTGCTCGCTCTACTACAACAAAAACAACTACCACTGAAACCGTTCCAGAAACGAAAGCTGTGACAGAAGAAAACAGTTATAATGATTACAACGATAACAGCAACGACTATGATTATAATGATAATTATAATGACTATAATAATAACAATAATTATGATAATAGCAGCAATGACAGCAGTTATGAGGTTACCAATCCAACAGAATCAATCCCAGAAGAAAATCCAGATAACCCTGAAACCTAATTCGATCGAAAAATTCTTATAAAATTCCACATTTTCTATTGACAAATGCAAATGGATCCGCTATAATAAGAACTGTAAAAGGGAGTAGCTGACAAGAATCTATATCTTGTTTATGCGGCGTCAGTACGACTGCTTTATGCAGTCCGCTTCATAAGTTTGAAGCTATATCATCCATGTATGGAAATAGTGAAGAATGGCAAGACTTTTACTGAATGAATTGCAGACAAAAAGGCAGTTTTTTCAGTAATGGTTTTGCCTTTTTTGCTGCCAAAAAAAGAGAGAAAGGAAGTTTCCAATGGCAACCAAACCACCTTATCAACAATCCCCAGAAGACCTGTATACGGCATTCTCCTCCCAACGAGAGGGCTTGACCAGTCAACAGGCAAAACAAAATCAAGAGCGTTACGGAAAAAACAAGCTGGCTGAGAAAAAGAAAAAACCAATCTGGTTGATTTTTCTGGAACAATTCAAAGATTTCCTTGTCATCATCTTGATTATCGCCGCCATCGTTTCTGCAATCACTGGCGAACTCGAAAGTACCATTGTCATCCTGTTCGTCATTACAATGAATGCGATTCTTGGCACCGTACAGACGGTGAAAGCAGAAAAATCGCTGGACAATTTGAAATCGCTATCTGCTCCCCACGCCAAAGTACTGCGAGACGGCACCACTGTCCTTTTACCAGCAGAAGAACTGGTCGTTGGTGATGTCGTCCTATTGGAAGCCGGTGATCAGGTACCAGCAGATGCCCGTGTCCTGGAATCCGCTTCGCTGCAAACCAATGAAAGTGCTCTAACCGGCGAAAGTCTGAATGTGGAAAAAGAAGCCAGCTGCATTGATCAGGAAGTTCCACTTGGTGACCGAAAAAATATGGTTTACTCCGGCGGATTTGTCACCTATGGCAGAGGCGTCTGTCTGGTCACTAGTGTCGGCATGGAAACGGAAGTCGGTAAAATTGCTGCCCTAATGCAGAATGCTTCCGAACGAAAAACACCATTACAGCGTACCCTCGACCAATTCGGACAGCGGCTTTCCATTTCCATTCTAATCATTTGTGCCATTGTCTTCGGTCTGGAATTACTGCGTGTAGACGTTCTCAATTTCGATAATATTATGGGTGCTCTGATGTTTGCCATTGCCCTCGCAGTTGCAGCCATTCCAGAAGCCCTTAGTTCCATTGTTACCATTGTGCTCTCCTTTGGTACACAAAAGATGGCAAAAGAACATGCGATTATCCGAAAACTGCAAGCAGTAGAAGGGCTGGGTTCTGTTTCTATTATCTGCTCTGACAAAACCGGCACCTTGACCCAAAATAAAATGACCGTTCGGAAAATCGTATCCAATGGGCATAGCATTGCAGAAGACGATGTCAATATCGAAAATGAAGCAGAAAAATGGCTGATTATCGCTTCTGTGCTTTGCAGTGATGCCACCTGCAAGGACGGCACAGAAATCGGTGACCCCACGGAAACGGCACTTGTTCGTTTTTCTCAGAAAAATGGAATGCAGGAAGACGATTTGCGGCAGCAGTATCCTCGTTTGGCAGAAATTCCGTTCGATTCCGATCGAAAACTGATGTCTACCCTAAACCAAACGCCAAAAGGAAATATCCTATTCACCAAAGGGGCAGCCGACGTTCTGACACAACGAATGATCATTTCAGAACAACAAAAACAAAAAATTCAAAAACAAGTGGAGAACCTCTCCAAACAAGGTCTGCGGCTGCTCTGCTTTGCTTGCAAGCCATTTGACGGCGATACGCTCTCTCTGGAGGACGAAACAAACCTACATTATATGGGCTTGATTGCAATGATGGATCCGCCCCGTGTTGAATCTGCGGATGCGGTTGCCGCTTGTAAAAAAGCTGGTATCAAACCAGTTATGATTACGGGTGACCATGTTGTCACCGCAGCTGCCATTGCAAAAGAAATCGGCATTCTGGAAAAGGAAAACGAAGCTGTAGAAGGCGCTGTACTGGACAATTATACAGATGAACAGCTTGTAGATTTTGTCAAGGATAAATCTGTCTATGCAAGAGTGACACCGGAACATAAAATCCGAATTGTACGTGCATGGCAAGCACAAAACTGCATTGTTTCCATGACCGGTGACGGTGTGAATGATGCACCTGCTTTGAAACAAGCAGATGTCGGCGTTGCAATGGGCATCACTGGTACAGAAGTCTCCAAGGATGCCGCCGCAATGGTATTGACAGATGACAACTTTGCTACCATTGTCAAAGCCATCCAAAACGGCAGAAATATCTATGACAACATCAAACGTTCCATTCTATTCCTGCTCTCCGGCAACCTTGCCGGGATTCTTGTGGTACTTGCCTGTGCCCTTGCTGGTCTGGGACAGCCGTTTGCAGCCATTCACCTGCTCTTTATCAACCTACTCACAGATTCCCTGCCTGCAATTGGTCTAGGACTGGAACCGCATCAGGACAGCGTTATGCTGCGGAAACCCCGTCCGGCAAATGAATCCATCCTCACAAAGAAATTTCTTGGCGCGGTTGGTTACTCCGGCTTGATCATTGGTTTCATGACGATGCTGGCATATTTGCTCGGTCTGAGCGAAGGCGGCGAATCTGTCGGTATGACGATGGCATTTGCAACGCTTTGCATGTCTCGTCTGTGGCATGGTTTCAGCTGCAAATCAGATGACCCGGTTCTCTTCCGAAAACAAATGCTCAACAATCCATTCGGTTTAATGGCATTCTTTATTGGTATGATTTTCATCAATGCAGTACTGCTGATTCCACCGCTGCGTGGCTTGTTTAATGTCGCAGATCTGACCGGTTTGCAGTTCGCATGGATTTATATCTTTAGTATTACCTCTATGCTGTTGGTACAAATTGTAAAGTTTGTAAAAGGAATGATCCAGCGCTCTGTCTCCTAAAAAAATAATTGTAAAAAAAATGTGAATTCCCTTGACAATCCAAATCAAAGTGCATATAATAAAACCATATTGAAATTCTTAGAGCAAAGGCAAGTAACCTGCTGAGCGGCATTCCAGAGAGTCAGGGGCGGTGGAATCCTGATATGCAAGCGGTATGGCGAATGGATTTGTGAGAAGCACAGGGAATCCACAAAAGTGGTAGTAACTGTCGCCGTATATCCTACGTTATCGGGATAAGAATATATCCGGTGCAAGTCCGGCGTATTCGAAAAGAGGGGAACAGTATTTTGTTTCTGAAATTGGGTGGCAACACGTTATGGAATTTTTCGCCTGACGTCCCATGTTAAATGGGACATCAGGCGTTTTTTATTGTCCCATTTTCAATCAACATTTTTATACACAAAAAAATGTACAAAAAACAAAAGGAGGTTTTCTTTATTCTTACGCCA
>JAUNJC010000094.1 GCA_030523195.1 Oscillospiraceae bacterium | reverse complement strand
CGCCAAAGCTGAAGAAGGACATTGAGGAAGATTTGATTGCAGAGGTACAGCGCCTGCGGCGTAGAATGGAGACCGTCATTTAAAAATTGATTTTCATGATTTTGCACAAAAATCAATTGACAGCTATATCAAGATTATGTTATAATAGAAAAAGCAGTGAAACATTCTCTGCAATCTCATGAAAAAAAGAATTTTTGATAAACGTTAAAGGAGTAACCCCCTATGGCAAAAACAATTGATGAAATCGTAGCAGAAGCAAAACAAGGCTTAACTGGCGAGGAAAGCGTCGATATGGTACATCTGGAGCATATCGTAAAAGAATATGCTGGCACAGCACTCGGCAAAGAAGTGGAAAGCCGCATGGCAGACCTTGCCTATGATATTCTGCCGGATGAAAAGAAAGAACGCCTTGCAAAAATGCTCTACATTGAAGGCAAACGAATGGATAAGGTTTTCTCAGAAGCATTAGAACTGGTCAACCAGAAAAAAACAAAGGAAGCGTTCAAACTAACAGAAGCTCTATATACAAAAATCTGCATCAACTTCCGGGAAACCGAAGAGGAACAGTATCTCAGCCTGCGGAATACACTGGAGCATCAACTCTATCTCGTTCTTTACAGTCCGTCAAAGAAACTGCTGCGTGCACCATTTGATCTGTGTGCAATGGTCATGCTGCATGGATATGTCCTGCTGGATCTCGGTCGGGCAGAGGAAGCCATTGCGGTTCTGGAAGATGCCATCCGCTATAATCCCATCAATACCGATCCTTATTTTGAAATGGCAGAATGCTATAAAGTCCTGAAACAGCCAGAAGATCTGATGAGTGTCACCAAAGAAATCCTTTCCATTGCCACTTCTCCTGTCACCCTCTCCAGATGCTACTGCAACCTCGGTTACTACTGCATTGAAACAAAGGACTATGACAGTGCCATCTGTTTCTACTATGAGAGCCTGATTTATGCCGATCATCCGGGTGTACAGGCAGAACTACACCACATTCATACCATTACAAAGAAAAAAATTACACCACCGACTAGAAAAGAAGTCAATGCTGCTTTTGAAAAGTATGGAATGCAAACTGGTGCCAATAAGGATGTGGTTTCCATTGCAGCAGCCCTCGCAAAGGAAGCACTGGAAAAGAAAGATCTCCCAAATGCACAATTCTATCTGCTGGTTGTATATGGTTTGACCAACGATCCGGAAATCAAAGAACTGCTGCAAAAAATTTCTCCAAAAAAGAAAGAACAAAATCCAGAGCCAGACCGTTCTAAAAAAATTCAGCAGACGAAGTAACCGCACTTTTTTTGCAAATGCACAATCAGGAGGATTTACTATGGAACGATGGGATATTTACGACGAAAACAAACAAAAAACCGGACGAACAATGGCACGCAATGACTGGAATATGCAGCCGGGTGATTTTCATCTGACAGTGTTGGGCGTTCTGCGTCGGTCGGACGGCACATACCTGATTACCCGCCGCAGAATGGACAAGGAATGGGCACCGGGCTGCTGGGAAATTCCAGGCGGCGGCGTTCGTGCCGGAGAATCCGCAGAAGATGCGGTAAAACGAGAAATCCTAGAGGAAACCGGTGTGGATGTCTCCCATGCTGAGGGCGGATATGTATTCTCCTATAAGCGGATCAATCCAGAAGAAAAAAATAATTATTTTGTAGATATTTTCCGATTCACACTGGATATTCCGGACGATGCAGTGCATACACAGGAACGGGAAGTCATGGAATATGCCTTTGCCACGCTGGAACAGATTCGACAGTACGGAGAGCAGGGGATTTTCCTGCACTATGACAGCATCAAACAGGTATTTTCCGAGTAAATTTCTTTCTATAGATTATACTAGGCTCTATTGCAAAATCTACAATTTTGCAATACCGGCAATGAATTGCCGGTGGTGGCTTTGCCACCAAGAGCCGCCGTTCATACTGTCCTCGCAAAGCCGATGGCTTTGCAGCCGCTTTTAGCGGCATTGCAAACAACACCGTTGTTTGCAATAGAGGACAGTATATAACCAAAAACCGTGTCTATCTTAAACAGACAGACACGGTTTTTATTTTTGTTTTAGGTTCCTAAAAACAGCTTGGCATTATCCGCCAATTAAACCAAGGCTTCTTCCGGCATCCACAATTAAATTTTGACCTGTAATCATATCTGCTTCATGAGAAACAAGAAATGCAACAGCAGAAGAAATCGATTCTGTGGGCGGTACAACATGCATGCAATTCGTTTTTTCTATAGCTTCTTTATTTTTTCCTGTTACTTTTCCTCTTACAATAATTCCAGGGGAAACACAATTCACCGTAATATTATGGTGTCCCATCTCCAATGCAACAGATTTGGTAAAGCCCAGCAAACCGGATTTTGCAGCCGAATAACTTGATAAACGAATTCGTCCCTGTATGCCGACTACTGAAGCAATATTGATAACCTTTCCATATTCCGGACTGCCGTCTTTTTTACCATAAACTGAAATGCTTTTCTGGTGCAAAGCATCGCTGCACGAAGATTCAGCATCAACATCTCATCAATGACTTCCGGCGATTGATTGTACAGATATTTTGACCGGTTTCGTTCCGAAGCACCAGCATTATTTACCAAAATATCAATAGAACCAAAGGTATCATAAATGGACTTAAAGTTTTCATGAATCGCTTGGACATCGGTCACATCAAATGCATAAACCTCTGCTCTGCCGCCAGCAGAACGAATGGTATCCACGACTGCCTGTAATTTTTCCTTATTTCTGCCACAAACTGCCACCTTTGCCCCATCCTGTGCCAACCGCAGACAACAAGCAGAACCAATCTCCCCCGAACCACCGGTAACAATGGCCGTTTTTCCAAAAAGCGGTTTTTCCGCTTTCAATTGATAAGATTGCCGCAAAGTTGTAAACTTCTGTGTATACAGTTCCTTCAAAAGCGACAATTCTGCCCGTTCCTGTGCCAATGGTTTTTTTGCTGTAATCACATCTACTGCACGGGCAGCATATTCATAATACAAATTCACATAATGTAAAGGATGAAGTCCCCACTTATGTTTGGCATTTGCCATTACATAATCCGGCATCTGAAGCAAATGACACCCTTTCAACCGTTCCTTTGCTATCGTATTCAACTTCTTTAACAGTGCATTCTGTACTTTTCTCATAGAAATATTTTTGGGTAAGAAGGGCGTAATTTTTCCATCTTTTGAAATATAATCCAATACGTTATAATGCTCATGAAAAATAATCTGCTCTGGTTGATACAATTTTAAGACTTCCCCTAAAAACCGTTGTATCGCCTGTTCCCATTCTTCCTCCGAAAATTCAGTACACAACTTTTTTATAGATTTTTCTTGCAGCATCTCTTCCAATTCCATTTTATGCAAATTAAAATCATTAGATATAGAAAATGTTGCTCCACTCTTATAAAATTTTGCAATAGAAAATCTGGCATCTGCAAGATCCATGACTAACCATTCCGACTTTTTCTGTGCCAAATAAGAAAATGCTGCTTTATCACAGTCCAATTTTAAACAACGCCGTGAAAATGCTGATTCTTTTTTCAAACTGAGTTTGTCTAAATCTAAAACAAATCCATTCTGCGGTGGTTCTGAAACCAAAGACATCGGAGAAGCAAATGAAACATATTGTTCAATTATATAATCATCTGGTCTCTGCATTGCAAATAAATCTCTGGACACACAATCTCCTAAAATACTAACGGTCGGTTTCTGTTCCATAAAGATCCTCCTTTTATTTTTCTCTTTATAAAATTTCTGCTAAAATCGCATTCGACACCAGACAACCCTTTGCAGTCAGTGCCACCCGTTCCCCAAAAAAGCGAACCAAATCGCCCTTTTCATAACGTTTCAGCTTCTGTATCTGCTGCGGAGACAGCCATTCACAGGGAATCCCCTCCAGCAGCCGCAATCCCAACATGATTTGTTCCGCCTGCGTACAGGGGTTTTCATCCTCTATCGCAATTGGCTGGGTTTCTGCCGCACAAAATGCCCGTAAATCAGACGGCACATAAAACCGCTTCCCCCCATAACACGAATGGGCAGCCGTACCAAATCCCAAATATGGCTCACATCTCCAATATTTGCAATTATGCCGGCTTTCATATCCCAGCTTTGCAAAGTTAGAGATCTCATATTGCAGGAAACCAGACTGTTGTAAGATTTCCACGGTCTGGAGATAAAAATCCGCCGCTGCATCAGCATCTGGTAACTGTTCTACCCATTTGCTTTTTGCATAGGGTGTCCCCTCCTCCACTTTCAACAAATAAACGGAAAGATGTTGAATTGGCAGGGCAGTCAATTGCTGCAAGGTATTTTGTAACTCTTTTTCTGTTTGCCGCGGCAATGCCAACATTGCATCACAGGAGAGGTTCTCAAATCCAACTGCTGCCGCCTGCTCTACTGTTGCAATCGCTTCCGCTGCATTGTGCAGCCGTCCAAGGCGTTTCAACTGGATATCAGAAAGGGACTGTACCCCCATCGAAAGCCGGTTAATACCCATCCGCCGATAGGCAGACAGCGTTTCCTTTGTCACCGTTGCCGGATTGCATTCCAGTGTGATTTCCGGCTGCTGAAGTGAAAATTGCTTAGCAATGCACTGCAAAATCTGTTCTAACTGCGGCAGCGGCAGCAAAGACGGCGTACCGCCGCCAAAATAGATCGTATTCACTGGCAAATCCGTTTCCGCCTGCTGCAAAAAACGGCATAAGGCTGCGGTATACTGCATCATGCGTGTCTCCGTCTGCGGAACAGAATAAAAATCACAGTAGGGACACTTCCGCACACAAAACGGCACATGAATGTATAAACCAAGCGTCCGCTCAGGTGGCATCGTTCCGCACCACTTTAATCAACGGACAAAAGAAGGCATCAAACAGCAAGGAAAGCAGCCATGCAGCCACAATGACGCCAGCCATAATGAGATAGGCTTTTGTGTTATTATTCTCAATAAAATAGGTTACAAACACAATGACAATGGCAATTAGCATCAAGACAGAGCGAACAATAGTAGAAACCTTACCATTGACGGCACGTCTGCCGCACGCTTGACAGACACGACCTTTTGTATTCATACCGCCTGCCAAAGCCTTTGTCAAGGGATTAAATGTTTTCTTGCCGCAGTGCGGACAAGCATAGATAGATTGTTTTTCTGACATGATATTCTTCCTTCCTCTCCAAAGGAGAAACAGATTCTCTCACCAAATGCAGACGTATTTGCATTTTTTATTCCTCATCCAGCTTCAATACACTCATAAATGCTTCCTGCGGCACTTCTACCGTACCAAGCTGCCGCATCCGCTTTTTCCCTTCCTTCTGCTTCTCCAGCAGCTTTTTCTTTCTTGTAATATCTCCGCCGTAACACTTCGCCAGTACATCTTTCCGCATTGCCTTAATGGTTTCTCTTGCAATGATTTTTCCGCCAATGGCTGCCTGTACCGGCACTTCAAACAATTGACGAGGAATATTCTGCTTCAGCTTCTCCACAATTTTTCTCGCCCGTTCATACGCCTTATCTTTGTGAATGATAAAGGACAACGCATCAATCACATCCCCATTCAGCAGAATATCCAATTTCACCAGCTGCGAAGCCGCATAACCTGTCACTTCATAGTCAAAGGATGCATATCCTCTGGTTCTGGATTTCAGCACATCAAAGAAATCATAGACGATTTCATTCAACGGCAGATGATACTTTAAGGAAACTCTGGTATCATCCAGATACTGCATATCCAAAAAGACCCCTCTTCGATTCTGACAGAGTTCCATAACATTTCCGACAAAATCCGATGGTGTCAGAATTTCTGCCTTTACCATTGGTTCTTCTGCCAGCTGAATCAGGGCAGGGTCTGGATAGTTCGTAGGGTTGTCAATCATTTCCACGTCTCCGTTTGTCATGGTCACTCGATAGATAACAGATGGTGCTGTGGTAATCAAATCCAGATTATATTCCCGCTCCAGTCGTTCCTGAATGATTTCCATGTGCAGTAAGCCCAAAAATCCACAACGAAATCCAAACCCCAATGCAATGGAAGTTTCTGGTTCAAAGGACAATGAGGCATCATTTAATTGCAACTTTTCCAGTGCTTCCCGCAAATCGCCATATTTTGCACCATCTGCCGGATAGATACCGGAGAACACCATCGGATTCACTTTTCGATAACCCGGCAATGGTTCTTCACACGGATTTTCTGCTAATGTGACCGTATCACCAACACGGGTATCTCCAATACTCTTAATGGAAGCAGACAAATACCCAACCTCACCGGCAGAAAGCTGTCCAACATTGACCAGACTTTTGGTATCCATGTAACCAGCTTCTACAACGGTAAATTCTGCCCCCGTTGCCATCAGACGAATGATATCACCAACTTTGACCGTTCCTTCCTTGACCCGGATATAAATCACAACGCCCTTATAAGCATCATAATAACTGTCAAAAATTAACGCTTTCAGCGGTGCATCTGAATCCCCCTTCGGAGATGGAATCTCTGTTACAATCCGTTCCATGACTTCGCCGATATTGATGCCCTCTTTCGCAGAAATTCTCGGTGCATCCATTGCCGGAATCCCAATGACACTTTCAATCTCCTGACACACTCGTTCCGGATCTGCTGCCGGCAAGTCAATCTTATTCACTACTGGCACAACTTCTAAGTCGTGCTCAATGGCAAGATAGGTATTTGCCAATGTCTGTGCCTCAATGCCCTGCGATGCATCCACAACCAGAATTGCCCCCTCACAGGCAGCAAGGCTGCGAGAAACTTCATAGTTAAAGTCCACATGTCCCGGTGTGTCAATCAAGTTGAACACATAGGTTTTTCCGTCCTTTGCCTTGTAATTCAAACGAACTGCACGTGCCTTAATGGTGATGCCACGTTCCCGTTCAATGTCCATATTGTCCAGAATCTGTTCTTCCATATCCCGCTTTGCCACCGTAAAAGTTTGCTCTAAAATCCGGTCAGCCAAGGTGGATTTTCCGTGGTCGATGTGTGCGATAATACAAAAATTGCGAATCTGTTCCATCATATTCTATTTTCTCCTTGTTTTCCCATTCAGCGAATACCCTTACAATGTGCCAGTTTTTCCTGCAAGCATGCCATTACCTGCACATTATCATTTGGAATAAAAGCATCTTGCTTTAAAATATAGGCGCTATTCATAGATTTTACATACAGAAAATAATAGGTTTCATCCTGTAGAAATCTTGTGATTCTTTCATACGGTAACAGCAGCTCTCTTCCATTTTCCACACCATCATCTTTCACCAGCATCCCATCTGGCTGAAAGAAATAGTGATTGATAATCGGTACGCAATTCATAGAAAGCTGTTGTTCCAACTGCCTTTTCACACGCCGCTTCATCATACATGGCATCATCAGCAGCAAAATTGCTAAAACCAAACAGAAAAAAGCCACAATGCTATTTTCTTTGCTGATTTCCCTGCCAATGCGTGTACGATTACAAATGCTCCAAACAATCTGAAAAACGACATTCAACATCAAAATGACTGCCAGTATGTACCGCAGCCAATTAGATCGCTTCATCATAGCTTTCTGCAACGCCATTGCCGCTTGCAGATTGATTTCCGTTTTATTTTCCAGCATATTGATTCAAACTCCTTCTGCTAAGTACAATGATACGGTTTCACCGGCAAACGTCAAGTCAACCGTATCTTCTCCTGTCCATTCCACGAAAACGAACGTTGTTTCTGCAAAACCAACTCCTTGATACGACCAAAGTAAAACATCAGAACCGTTCTTTTCCTCATATACAGTGGGACAGGAGGCAAAGTCATAGTCAATCCGCAGGGTATGCGTCCCATTTGGCGAAACAACCGTTTTTGAAAAATCAGTACAGCCGGTCAGCAATTGCGTGCAAATGAACAGAAAACCACAAATGCAATTATATTTCTTCAAATGCGATCCTCCTTTGACTTTTCTGTATTTTTTATTATACCATATCAGCCCGTTTTTTGTAAAGTGCTATTTTCGACTCCGTGTGCAAATTTTGCTGAAAAAGAGTATGCATTTCATCCTATTCCTATGTGGAATTTGTTTTGTTTTTTACTTATTCGCATATTTTTTGTTTGACATTTCTAAAAGAAAATGTTATAATAAAAATACAAAAAGATGAAAAAGGAGGGAGTATCTCTTTATGAAACAAAAAATAAAAAGATGGCTTTGCTGCATTATTGCAATGATGTGTACAGGGACAGCTGTCACATTATCTGGCACAATGCATTTTCCTAATCTGTCAATTACGGCAGAGGCAGAGGAATTGTACATTGAACCGCCGATGATGACTGACATTTTGGTAGTGAACGACATTGTGTATGAACGTAATGCCATGGGAGACCAAGACTATATATCTATGATATCTTGTCCCAAATCTGTGCAATCTTTTGAAATTCCATCAAAAATAGAAAATCTGCCGGTTACACATCTCGTTGACGCTTTCTCAAGCTGTACCAATTTAACCAGCATTACCATTCCAGACAGCATCACCAGCATCGGCACCTCTGCATTTCAAAACTGTATGAGTTTAACTAGCATTACTATTCC
>JAUNJC010000007.1 GCA_030523195.1 Oscillospiraceae bacterium | reverse complement strand
GTTATGAATGCACCAGATTATTCTAAGTCAGTTTGGCAATATCCTAAAAAACAACAAGAAAAAGTATTGCGGCTCTATTCGCCTGCCTCTGAAAAAATCATGTTGACTTTTAATCCGCTTAGAATGTCTCATGAACCAGATTGGAATCCACAGTGGGAGGACTGGAATTGTTATTATAATCCTTTGGTGGTTTATAGGCAGGATTATGATAAGTTACTGCTTCCATATCTCAAACAAATTTATCCAACCAAAGATGCTTTTGATGGCACGCCAGAAGTTTGTTTTGATGTCTGTTTTGATAATTGGATTGGTATCGCAGATTGGAATAAAATAATCGCTGCGATTGAAAATGATTTAGATATCATGGAACCAGAAATAAAAAACTTTTATGAAGCATGGCTTGCGTGGCTGAAAGAGGCATTGTGTTATACTACCATCATTGTTGTAGAAGGAAATCAATAAAAAGGTGTGTGGTAAAGATGGAAAATCAAACATTTCAGCAGGATCGCAGTCAAAATGTAGAAGGTGACCTTGTGTTTGCCATGCAGCTGCTCATGAAAGAAAAGTGTAAAATGCCGGATAGAGAAACAGCGATTGCTATCATGAAAAAACATCTTGGCGATGATTTGGATTTTAGCGATGATAAGGGTAACAGTATTATTTTTTCCGTCAATCCGTATAAAATGACATATGAAACGGGTACAATTGCACCGATATTGATGATTACAGATTGTTGTGAAACAGATCATGAAACAATAGATGCATTTATCAGAAGTCAGATGTGGGATTGTCCAGAACATGAGCAAATTTTATCGCAATGTCATTATCAGGTTGTTGCAGTTGATATGCTTGCAGGTATGATGGATGCTCAGGATCGTGCGGAAATGCTGATGAATTATATGGAAGCCTTGGTGGAATTGTATCCAACATGTGAAGCCGTATATATGAAAAATTCTGGAAAAATGTTTGCAGCAGATAAAATTCGCAATCATACAATTCCGAAAGAAGATCGATTTGTTTATTTTGCAGTGAATGTTAGATTTTTTAATATACAGGATACGGATGATATGATTGTTGATACATTGGGTATGCACTTATTGTCTCTGCCGGATTTACAGTATCATTTTCATGGAGTAGATCCCAATGCAGTTGTCAATCATGCTTATAATGTACTCTCTTATCTGTTTGCAAATGGAAATCCCATTCAGGATCATGATACCATAGATGGCATCATGGGAGAACAGGAACAGTGGCGTTGCCACTATGAAGAGGCATTGATACAGCCTGTAAGAGAAGTGATTGATATTGATATGAATGCGTTTGCATCGGGAAACCGTGAAAACAGAGAATAGTTATGTAAAAATAGGAGCAGTTGCAAAGGAGAAATGCAGCTGCTCTTTTTGATTCATATTGTAAATAAATCCGGAAAAATGGAAAGGCTTCTCTGTAAAATGCCATTCATGTATGCAATCAAGATGCCGTAGTTGGTAAATGGAATACTGGCTTCTTCCGCAATTTGCTGTCGATACTGCACCACACGAGGTTTTAGCATGCAGCCGCCGCAATGTACGACCAGTTTATATGGCTGTAGGTCAGTGGGGAAAGAGGCACCCGAAGTCAGCGAAAAATGTAATGTTTTTTTTGTATAGCTTTGTATCCAGTTTGGCAGTTTGACCGTTCCAATATCATTGCACTGTCGATGATGGGTGCAGCCCTCTGCAATCAAAATAGAATCCTGTTCTTGCAGTGTTTCCAATGTTTTTGCTGCCAGTGCTGCCTTTTGCAGTACGCCATTATATTTGGCATATAAAATGGAAAAAGAAGTGAGTGCAATTTCCAGCGGAACAATACGGTTTACTTCTGCAAACGCCTGACTGTCTGTTACTACCAGTTTCGGCGGTTGTTTTAGATTTTGCAGCAGAAAGGCAAGCTGTGCTGGTTGTACTACCAGACAAATGGCTTCTTTGTCCAGAATCGAACGAATTGCCTGTACCTGCGGTAAAATCATACGTCCTTTGGGGGCAGATTCGTCAATTGGGGTCACCAGAATAACAATATCTTCTTTTTGTACAAAATCACCAAGCAGAGAGCGTTTTGTTTTTGCTGCCTGTTTTTGATAAGTGGCAGCAAGCAATTCTTTCAACTCTTCTATTTGAAATCCTGTTTTTGCACTGACCGCAATGGAAGATGCAGGGAGAGTTGTTGGCATGCCCTTATCACATTTATTATATACTTCTACAAAAGGGATCTGTTGTTTTTGCAGTTTGGTTTCCAGTTCCTGTTCCAGTTCGGTTTTCCCTTCTGTGCTGTCGATGACAAGTACCGCCAAATCCGTACGCTGTAACATTTCCTGCGTCTTCTGGATGCGCAGCGACCCTAACTCTCCGGTATCATCCAGACCCGGTGTATCAATGATGACAACTGCCCCCAGCGGCAGTAGTTCCATTGCCTTTCGGACAGGGTCTGTGGTCGTTCCTTTTACAGGGGATACAATCGACATGGTCTGGTTGGTAATGGCATTTACAAGACTGGACTTTCCGGCATTGCGTTTGCCGAAAAAGACAATGTGAACCCGATTTGCACTGGGTGTTTCGTTGCAATTGGCTTCCATATTTATCCTCCCCTTAGAATCGAAAATCTCGTTTGCCTTCTGTCATTTCCGCAATGTGTGCGGTTGCAATGGCACGTACTTTTTCATTGGGAATGTTTTGCAATTCCTTTTGAATCAGAACTTTTCCAATCGTACGTGTTTCTGGTTTCGCATAGTCTTCTAAATATTCATTTAGTGTCATCAAGGCGTTGGGATGGCAGCAATTTTGAATCTGTCCGCTTTTACAGAGAGACATGAATCGGTCACCGGTTCTGCCCTCACGATAACAAGCGGTACAAAAACTTGGAATATAGCCCAGTTCCATTAACCAGCGTACTACCTCATCTAATGTTCGTTGATCACTGACATCAAACTGGGCAGAATTTTCTTCTTCTGGTTCAGGCGTGTCATAGCCGCCCACGCTGGTGCAGGAAGCTCCGCTGATTTGAGAGATGCCCAGCTGTAACGCTCGTTCCCGTACCGCTTTTCCTTCTCTAGTGGAGATAATCATGCCAGTATAGGGGACAGCAATTCGCAGAATCGTACAGATTTTGAAGAAGGTTTCATCATCAATACTGTTATCAAATGCATTCGGGTCAATATCATCTGCATGTTTGATGCGGGGGACACTGATGGTGTGTGGGCCAACTCCATAAGTGGCTTCTAAGTGTTCTGCATGCATGAGCAAACCAGCCAGTTCGTAGGGATATGTCTGCAAGCCAAATAGAACGCCCAGTCCAACATCATCAATGCCGCCCTGCATGGCACGATCCATTGCTTCGGTGTGATAATTATAATCATGTTTTGGCCCTGCCGGGTGTAGAATTTCATATTGTTCTTTGTGATACGTTTCCTGAAAGAGAATATAAGTGCCAATTCCGGCATCATGCAGTTTGCGGTAGTTCTCTACTGTGGTTGCTGCAATGTTGACATTGACACGGCGAATGGCACCGTTTTTATGCTGGATGCTGTAAATAGTGTCAATGGATTCCAAAATATATTCGATCGGATTGTGGACAGGATCTTCTCCCATCTCCAAAGCCAGTCGTTTATGTCCCATATCCTGTAAGGCAATGACTTCTTTTCGGATTTCTTCTTGTGTTAGTTTTTTTCGGCAGATATGCTTATTTTTGACATGATATGGACAGTAAACACAGCTGTTTACGCAGTAATTGGAGAGGTAGAGCGGTGCGAATAAAACAATCCGTTTTCCGTAGTAGTCCAGTTTGATTTTTTCTGCCAGTTGATAGAGTGTATTCCAGATGGCGGTATCTGGACAAGCAAGCAAGACAGAGGCTTCTCGATGGCTCAGTCCTTTTTGTAATTTCGCTTTTTCTAAAATTTCCTGTATGAGTTGGAAATTGGTTCGATTTTCCTGTGCATAGGAGAGTGTTTGCAGAATTTCTTCCTGACAGAGAAATTCTGCCGCTTTTGTAGAATTGGGAAGATACATAATTTCTTCGTCCTCTTTTTCCATTAATTCAGTCAGCTTTCAGACTGTAATTTTATTATAGCATGCCCGTTTTTCTTTGTCAATGCACTGTATTCTCAATTGCAAATAATTGGAAATTCCAGTTTTGGCCATCTAATGAAGCAAAATTTATAAAAAGTTAGTTGACATTTTGTAGTGATTATGGTATAGTAAAAACATATACAAAAACAATTTGTGAAATTTGTAGAAAGGGCGTTTAGGATGAAGTTGAAAAAGAAAGCACATCGTTTGGTAGCAGGAATTTCCGCCGTTGTCATGGCAGCCGCTGCGGTTACTATATCTGTTCCAACGATGACCACAGAGGCAGATTCGGATTTGGGATTGGACAATTATGCAAAGCTCTTGCAATATTCCCTGTATTTTTATGATGCTAATATGTGTGGCAGTGATGTAGGAGAGACCTCTGCGTTTAGTTGGAGAGATGACTGTCATACAGGAAATGTCGTATGCGGTGGATTTCATGATGCAGGTGATGGCATTCAGTGCGGTTTAACCACTGGTTTTACTGCTTCTACGATGGGTTGGATGTATTATGAATATGGAGAACAGTTTGACAAAAGTGGTACGACCCAGCATTATAAAGTTTTGATGGATCGTTTTTGTAAGCTGTTTAAGGATTCTACGACCTTGTCCTCCAATGGAGAAGTGACCTCTCTGGTCTATGAAATGGGGGACGATGGAAGAGACCATGGTGAATGGCTTCCGCCGGAGTCGATGGGCAGCTATGACAGTGATCAGACCTATTCTACTTCTAATAGTGCAAGTAACGTGGCTGCTCAGTATGCTGCTGCATTGGCACAAAATTATATTAATTTCGGCAATGAAGAAGATCTGACGTATGCCACAGCATTGTACAACTTTGCAACAAAATATCGTAAAGTAGAGTACAATCAGAGTACCTATTCAGAGCAGTTTGAAAACTGTCAGGATGATATTTCTTGGGCAGCTGGTTGGATGTATTTGGCAACACAGGAAGACAACTATCTTCAGGAAAATGCAAAATATACCAATTGCAGTTCTAACTGGACGGATGACTATTTTTATGGTAATGTGAAGCTGGGTGCTGCCATTATCAATGCCGAAATTACAGGCAATTGGAGTTATGTTACCAATTACATTGACCAGAAAGTTAACGCTAACCAGAACCAGTTCTATGTTATGAACTCTTGGGGCAGTGCAAGACACAATACCCTGATGCAGATTTGTGCGATGGTAACTACGAAATATCAGGAACAATCCGGAAAAGATTATGCAGATTGGTGTCAGAAGCAGATGAATATGATCCTTGGCGATAACAATGCAAATGTTTGCTTGGTTGTCGGCTATAATGATCGTTCTGCAACGTCTCCGCATCACCGTGCTGCTTCTAATTTGAAGAGCGGTTCTTCCGATGGATGGAATGCATTTAATAGTTGGGATGGCAGCTATGCTTCCAGCGGCGGACATACTTTATATGGTGCGTTGTGCGGTGGCCCGACAAGTTCTGACTTCAACACGTATCAATTTACTGCAAAAGATGCCACTTCCAACGAAGTTGCACTGGATTATCAGGTTGGTCTGGTTGGTGCAGCAGCAGGTCTGTATGCGTATTATAATACGGGCAGCGTCGTTGCAGAAATCGGGGACGAAGTAACGGTTTATCCAGATGAAGTAGCCGTTGCAAATGGCGGAACCGTTACCACTACTACAACGGAAACTACCACTACCACTACAACGACAGAGACGACTCCCACAACAGAATATATGACAACCACAACACCATAAGAAACGACTACCACATCAGAATCCATAACAACGACGACTACAGAAGAAACAACGACTACATCAGAATCTACTACCACCATTACATTAGAAACAACGACTACCTCTACAACCACTACTGTGGGAGAAACAACCGTCATGCCAACAACAATATATGGAGATTTGAGTTTGGATGGGATTGTAGATCTGCGGGATTCTATTATTTTAAATAAGTATTTGGCAAAAATCATTCCGCAGCTGTCCGCTCCACAAAAACTCGCTGCAAATTGTCATATGGTAGGAGACGGGGCGTTTGATGTGAATGAACATGATGCCAGTACGTTGGTTGATTTTATAATTTTAAACATTAAGAGTCTGCCGGTTACAGCAGAATGAACTTAAAATAAAAAAATTATTTTTACCGCACAATGTCAAGAGAAATTGTGCGGTTTTTTTATTATTGACCGGATTGAGAGCATTTACAATTTCTGCTTTACATTTTTCCGGTTTTATTGTATAATAAAAGCAAGAAAGGATGCTTTTGGTGAAGGGAGAAGTTTTATGAAAAAAGGAAGAAAAAAGGTTGCCATGCTGCTGCTTTCTTTGCTTATGATGCTACAGTGGACGTGTGGAATGCCCAATTCGGTGTATGCATTTTATGATTCGGATTTATCGGTCATTGGGGCAAATGCAAAAAGTGTTCAAGAATGGAATCAATTTCGTTATGTAGTAAAGGAAAATGAAGTATCTATTGTTGGATATAGCGAGTCTATTAATGGTGCACTGGAAATTCCATCTGAAATAGATGGTTTCCCGGTAACACGTATAGAGAATGACGCATTCTACGATCAGGAAGAATTAGTGGAAGTGATGATTCCGACTACGGTGATTGAAATTGGCAGTACGGCATTCCATAGCTGCTATAATTTGCAAACGTTTACAGTAGATGTTGGGAATCCGGTCTACTGTGTAAAAAATGGGCTTTTGTTGGATAAAAGCGAACATATCTTGATTCGCTGTCCAAATGGATGGTATGGGGAAGTGAATGAGATACCAGAAACGGTTTTTTTGATTGCCGATTCTGCTTTTGAGGATTGTATTTCTTTGACCAGTGTCACACTACCGCAGTCGGTTACTTCTATCGGAAAGCTTGCGTTTTCTAATTGTACCTCGCTCAATAGTATTTATTTTCCAGATGGACTGCAAAAAATAGGAGATGGTGCGTTTCATAGCTGTATTGCTTTGCAAAATATTCAGCTTCCATCTAGTTTGCAGCAAATGGGTATCATGGCGTTTGCAGATTGTCAGGCAATATCAGAAGTCACGATACCGGCACTTTCTGGTACATTGTCGTATTCTGCATTTTCTGGCTGCTTTGCTTTGCAGAGGGTGGTAATTGCAGAGGGTATTACCACGTTGACACCAGAAGTTTTTTCCGGTTGTACGGCATTGCAGGAGATACAGTTGCCGAGTACGTTAGAGACGATACAGGAAAAAGCTTTTCAAGATTGCTGTTCTTTGCAGCAAATTGTGATACCGGCTTTGGTTTCCAGTTTGAGTGCATACTCTTTTTTCGGCTGTACGTCTTTGTCCAGCATCTATGTGGCAGAGGATAACCCTTATTATACAGTTCTGGATGGTGTTTTGCTGTGTTCTAATTTGGAGGAACTGGTCTTTTGTCCGCCAGCACTGTCGCTTACAGATTATAGGATACCAGAGAGCGTTACCATTATAGATGACTATGCCTTTCAGAATAATCTGCAAATACAATCAATTATCATACCGGAAACTGTACAGGAATTGAAATCTGCTTTTTGTTATAATGCGGACAATCTAAAAGCCGTGCAGATCGAAGCAGATGCAGATATTCCGGAATATGCCTTTCAAAGTTGTGATCAGTTGGCAAATGTGACGCTAAAAAATGGAATTTCAACGGTTGGAACAGGTGCTTTTTTGGATTGTGTTTCCCTGTATAGTGTAGAAATTCCCGAAACGATTACTACGATTGGACTTCATGCATTTGGTTATCAGTCAGATGTGGGATCGCAAACGGATTTGGTAGTTCTTCCGTATTTTTCGATTTTGTGCTATGCAGATACGGCAGCAAAGCAGTATGCCGAAGAAAATGGATTTTCTGTTCAAATATTGTCGCCGATTTGTACCTCTATTACGACCACATCAAATTTGTGGGAAGGAACAACAACCAGTGAAAATGAGAGTTTTACCACCTCTGTTCCAATTGAAACTACCATCAGTGTGACAAGTAGAGAATTGACCCCCACTACTACTACGACAGAGGCAGTATATACAAGCCAATCCACTACAGGAACAACAGAAGAAAAAACAAGTACAACTACCGTGAATGCGACTAAGACCACTACCACTACAACTACAACCATTGCCACCATGACTACCGAAATGCCAAGCACAACACTGCCTACGACAATACCAATTGTAACCACTACAGAAGATGCGACTACAGCCACAACTATGACTGTTACAATCATAACTAGTACCACAGCGATTGCTACTGTTACTGCCACATCAAACACATCAACAATGTCAATCACATCAACCACATCGACTACAGAAATAACAACCTTTACTACGATGACCACAATTGTTGGGACTACCACCACAACCTATCCCATGGAAGTGGTTTCTCTTGGGGATGTGGATGCAAATGGAAGTATTTCCGTGGAGGATGCCATTTTGGTATTGACTTATTATGCAAAGCGTTCTGCCAATCTGCCAGTTTATTTGTTTTCAGAATCAGATGCTGCGGCAGAGCAGGCAGCCGTTCAACGTGCTGATGTCAATGGAGATGGGTGGATTATGGTGGAAGATGCCGTCTGGATTCTGGAACAGTACGCAAAACAATCAGTTGGTTTGCTGTAATGTAATCGAAAATCAGTAAAGTGAAAAGCAAAATATTAATTTTATGACAGCCGTTAGACAAGTAACTATCGGCTGTCATTTTGGTTAGTATCGTCATAAAAATAAAAAAGCACATTGACTTTTGATATAATTTGCTGTATAATGAAAGCAACATATTTGTTTGTGTACTTTTTGGAATTGTAGAGAAAGGAAGAATCAAGATGAATGATTGGAAAAAAACGGGGAAGCGAATGCTAGCTGGGTTATTAGGTGCTGTCATGCTGCAAACTGCTGTCAGCCTTCCAGTCGGCAGTGCTGCCGATGTGGATTACAACTATGCGAAAGCATTGCAGTATTCCATCTATTTCTATGATGGCAATATGTGCGGTACAGGCGTAAGCGAAAATGATCAATATCAATGGCGTGGGGATTGTCATACTTATGATGCACAAGTACCGTTACAGCCTATGGCAGATAACGTTGGCACAAATTTATCGCAGTCTTTTATTGATGAGTATCGAGAGATCCTTGACCCAGACGGTGATGGGTATGTTGATGTTGCCGGTGGGTTTCACGATGCCGGAGATCATGTGAAATTTGGAATGCCAGAGAATTATGCGGCATCTACATTAGGCTGGGGATATTACGAGTTTCGAGATTCCTATGTAAAGACGGGACAGGATAACCATATTGAGACCATTCTGCGATATTTTAACGATTATCTGATGAAGTGTACGTTCCGGAATGCAGACGGTGATGTGATTGCACATTGTTATCAGGTGGGGGATGGTGATATTGACCATTCTTATTGGAATGCACCGGAGATTGACAGCATGGCAAGACCAGCCTTTTTCCTCACAGAGGACAAACCCCAAACCGATTATGCAGTTTCTGCTGCCGCTTCTTTGGCAATTAATTATCTGAATTTTAAGGATACGGATCCAACGTATGCTGCGGAATCGCTGGACTATGCGAAAGCATTGTTCCGATTTGCACAAACACATGAAAAACAGTTGAGTGACAATGCAGATGGGCCGAAATCCTATTATGTTTCTTCTAAGTGGGAGGATGATTACTGCTGGGCAGCCGCTTGGCTCTATAAGATTACGGGAGATATGCAGTATCTCGAAGAAATTTATCCATACTATGATTACTATGCAGCACCATGCTATGTGTATTGTTGGAATGATATGTGGAGTGGGGTGCAGTGTATTTTGGGAGAAATTTCAGAAGAAACCCCTTTGAAGGAAGGGGAACATACCTATCCGAACTTTATTGATGATTTTAAGGTCGCTGCCAATAAGAGTCCCTATGAGGAAATGAACTGCTGGAACTCTGTAGAGGAAGCCATTAATAAGTATATGACCGGCGGGTTGGGGACAATTACACCAGCAGGCTATTTTTGGCTGAATACTTGGGGTTCTGCACGGTATAATACCGCTGCACAACTGGTTGCACTGGTCTATGACAAGTATAATAACAATGGACAGCCGTCTAAATACAGCGAATGGGCAAAGGAACAGATGCAATATCTGATGGGCAACAATCCAATGAACCGGGCGTATATTGTGGGTTACAGTGAAAATGCTGCCAAGTTCCCGCATCATCGTGCGGCTTCCGGTTTGACAAAGTGTGAGGATACCAGAGAACAACGGCACGTCCTGTATGGTGCATTGGTCGGCGGACCAGATGCCAGTGACCAGCATAATGATGTTACTGCGGATTGGATTTATAATGAAGTGACCATTGACTATAATGCAGCATTTGTCGGTGCTTGTGCTGGTCTGTATGAGTACTTCGGCGATGACAGTATGCAGGTAACACCGGATTTTCCACCGCTGGAAGAGGGCGGCGGCGAAGAAGGTGGCGGTAATAACTACTGGGTAGAAGCATTTGCTGTGGATAATCCGTGCAGCGGCGGTGCTGGTACCACAAAGATTTCTATGAAGGTTATGACAGATTCGATCACACCAAGAACCGATGTAACAGTGCGGTATTATTTCAGTACAGAAGAAATGAAGGATGCAAGTTTGACAATGGTGAATGAATTGTATGACCAAGCAGCAACAGAGGCGGCACCAGCAGATGGTGTTATAACAGGACCATTCCAATATGATGCCGCTTTTGATTCAAATATTTATTATTTTGAAGTGGCGTGGGATGGCTATACTATTGCAAATTCCAATAAGAAATACCAGTGTGCTGTCGGTTTGTATTATGGTGACCAATGGGATGCCTCCAATGACTGGAGTTATCAGGGGCTGCCAGTACTGACAGATTCCGAGATGTTTGGAGATGGCAATGAGGTCAAGACGGATTATATCTGTGTTTATGCCGGTGGAGAATTGGTAGGTGGTATTGAACCGAATGGCAGTACACCGAAACCGGCAGAAACTACTACTACCATTACGACTACAACGACTACCACAGTCACAACCACAACCGTTTCTACGACTTCTGCCTCATCGGAAACGACAGCCTCACAAACTGGTACTTCCACCAGTGACAGCAATCCTGTTTTTTATGGAGATGTGAATCTGGATGGAAAGGTAGACCTGACTGATGCCATTGTCATGAATAAATATCAGGCAAAAGTAATTGTAGAATTTACACCTGTACAGATGGCAAATGCCAATTGTGATATCACAGATGGCACAGAAACCATTGATGAGAAAGATGGAATGGCTTTGATCAATTTTGTGATTATGTTGGAAAAGGAATTGCCAAAGCGAGTGTAAGCGGAGAATGACAAAGGAAAACAGATGTTTGGCAAAAAATTAAAAAAGGAATTGTTATTTTGAATACGGATCAAATTACAGAAGTAAAACAAGTTTTTAAAACCCGTCAGTTTCGGAAATTATTTTCTGATGATACGGAAAATACGGTTATCCAATTCTTTCGCTATTGTTTTGTTGGTGGATTTGCAACAGTAGTAGATTGGGGAGTGTCTTCTCTTTTATTTTATTTGTTTTTTTCTGGCGCGGGTTACGCTGCATTTTGTAATGGCATTTCGTTTGTGGCAGGATTGCTGGTCAACTATTTTCTCAGTACCTTCTGGATTTTTAAACAGTCTAGAATGAAAAATCGGTTTTTGGAGTTTCTCTCTTTTGCAGCTATTGGCGTAGTTGGGCTGTTGTTGACCATTGGCATCACCAAGTGCTTTGCATGGGCATTGGCAGATATGACCAGCTTGTATCAGATTATCAGTAAGGTGGTTTCTACGGCAGTGGCATTCTTTTGGAACTTCTTTGCAAGAAAATATCTGCTCTATACGAAAAAAGAGAAGAATAAAGCATAAGGCGTGTTAGTTTCTTATTGCAAAGTCGTCAGCTGTGTTCGGCTTTTAGAGCAGAGAATGACACAGTATGTGCCATTTGTCATGTAATGGCGATAGAACATATTGTTATGGAATGCATAGAAAAAAGAAAACAGATTAAAGAAAGGTGTGAAACGGTATGAAATTGTTGTTTATTGGTGCAACGCATGAGGTAACAGGCAGTTGTACGTATCTTGAAGCTTGTGGAAAACGAATTTTGATTGATTATGGTATGGAGCAGGGGCGAGATACCTATGAGAACATCCGTGTGCCCTGTGCACCCGCAGAGATTGATTATGTCTTTTTGACGCATGCACACATTGACCATTCTGGCTTGTTGCCACTGTTGTATGCAGGCGGTTTTCGGGGTGAAATTCATGCAACACAGGCAACCGTTTCGCTCTGTCAAATTATGCTGCGGGATAGTGCCCATATTCAGGAGTTTGAAGCAGAATGGCGAAATCGTAAGGCAAAACGCAGCGGCGGCGATGTGTATACGCCTCTGTATACGATGCAGGAAGCCCTCGGTTCCTTGGAACATTTTGTGGCACATCCCTATAAAGAGAAAATTACTGTTGCAGAAGGCATTACCATTCGTTTTTTGGATGCAGGGCATTTGCTGGGATCCTCCAGTATTGAAATCTGGCTGACGGAAAACGGAAAAACCAGAAAGCTGCTGGTTTCCGGTGACATTGGGAATTTTCACCAGCCGCTGATTCGAGATCCACAATATGCGGATTCTGCGGATTATGTCATCATGGAATCCACCTATGGAAATCGGCTGCATGAAAAGCCAAAGGATTATATTCAAGATTTTGTGAAGATTCTGCTGGAAACGTTTCAGCGGGGCGGCAGTGTCATCATTCCTTCCTTTGCGGTTGGCAGAACACAGGAATTGTTATATTTTCTAAAGCAAATCAAGGATCAAAACTTACTGGGTGCTTATCAGGCAGTTCCGATTTATGTGGATAGTCCCCTTGCAATTGAAGCAACGGAGATTTTTCAGCGGAATAAAGAGAGCTGTTTTGATGAGGAAGCCCTTGCTTATGTACAGCGTGGAGAAAATCCAATTGGTGTTTCGGGATTGCGAACCGCTGTGACCAGTGAGGCATCCATGGCAATCAATGCGGACGCCCGCCCAAAGATTGTTATCTCTGCCAGTGGAATGTGTGAAGCTGGACGGATTAAGCATCACTTAAAGCACAATCTTTGGAAACCGGAAAATACGATTTTGTTTGTTGGATATCAGGCAGTTGGTTCGCTGGGACGCCGACTGTTGGAAGGTGCAAATTATGTGACATTGTTTGGGGAATCAGTCAAGGTAGCCGCACAAATTCGACAGCTTTCAGGGATGAGCGGCCATGCTGACCAAAAAGGGCTACAGATTTGGATTCAGCATGTGCAGGACGTGAAAAAAGTGTTTGTGGTGCATGGAGAAACGGCTGCGGCAGATACCTTTACAGCATTGTTAAACGAACAGCAGATTCCTGCCTATGCCCCCTATAGCGGGACAGAATTTGATTTGATGAGCGGACAATTCCTGCATGAAGCAGCACCTGTTTATTTGGAAAAACCGAAATCTGCAAAGGCATCTGCAACCTATGATCGTTTGCAGATTGCATTGGATCGGGTAACCGCTTATATTCAGAATGCAAGGGGCTATTCTAATAAAGAGTTGGCAAAGATGGCAGACCAATTGACACAGCTTTGTAATAAATGGGAACAGTAAGAAATGATCTGCCAGCAGATTTTATTGAGAAAATCTTATCAATTGTCAAAAAGCAGCACTGCACAACATTCGTGTGGTGCTGCTTTAAAAAAATTACAGGAGGAAAAAAATCATGTCAAATACAATGATAGAAACCATTATCCGTCGTCGGAGTGTCAAAAAATATACCAGTGAATCGGTATCAGAAGCCGATTTGGAACAGATTTTGCGTGCTGGACAGTATGCACCAAGTGGCAGAAATTTGATGGCGACAAAATTTGTTGTCGTGCAGAATCCAGACGTTCGGGAGCAGTTATCTAAGATGAATGCAGCGATTATGGGGGTAGAAGCAGATCCGTTTTATGGTGCACCGGTTGTAATTTGGGTGCTGGCGGACAGAACTGTACACACTTATGTGGAGGATGGCAGTCTTGCGATCGGTAATTTGCTGCTGGCAGCTCACGCTTTGGGCTTGGGCAGTTGCTGGATTCATCGTGCCAAAGAGATGAGTGAATTGCCGGAAGGACGGGCACTTTTGCGGCAATGGGGGGTACCGGATGATTATATTGGTGTTGGCTGCTGTATTTTGGGACATGCAGCTGGAGAAATGCCGGAACAGAAACCTAGAAAATCCGATCAGATTGTGTTTGTAAAATAAATTCCTTTTGTTGCTTTAAAAATGGCGTTTCTGTTTGGGAAGGAAAACTCATTTTTGTGTATAAAAAGCAAATAAAATGTAAAAATTAAAATATGTACTTGACGGGCGGAATAAAAAGTAGTATAATGAAATTCCATGATGTAATGTCATGCTTTTGGAAAATAACAGGACTACTGTCTGCGTCAAGCGGATGGGCTGCTGTATTTTATTTCTGTTCTGCGGAACAGGTAAAAACAACAGAAAGAGGTGAAATTACATGAAAAAGGGACTGCACCCAACTTTTGAAAAGACAACCATTACCTGCCATTGCGGAAATGTAATGGAGACTATGTCTACCAAGAAGGATATCAAGGTTGAAATCTGTGCAAAGTGCCACCCGTTCTTCACCGGTAAGCAGAAGCTGGTTGATACTGGCGGACGTGTTGACCGTTTCAAGAAGCGGTTTAATCTGGACAAGTAAGCGAACAGATCTTCTTCCCTGCGAAGAAACAGATGGTGTTTCCATCCCATCTGTACGCAAACAGACCAACGGAGCAGGACGGTAAGCACGTATCTTACCGTCCTGTTTGTCTACACGAGGATAGGAGGGGCTTTTTGTGGGGTATCGAACCATTGCAGAACCAGTGAAGACCTCTTTTGTGGAAAAAAAATCAGAATTTATTGCTGCGCTTGTTCCAGTACAGACAACAGAGGAAGCAATTGCCTGTATTGAAACGATACGGCGGGAAAACCGGAAAGCACGGCATAATGTTTATGCGTATATTTTACGGGAAAACCACATGACACGTTATTCTGATGATGGGGAACCGCAGGGAACTGCTGGGGTACCAGTTTTAAATGTGCTGCAAAAAAAAGAGTTGACCGATGTTTGCTGCGTGGTGACACGATATTTTGGCGGCATTCTTTTGGGCGGCGGCGGTCTGGTGCGGGCATATTCCCACAGTGCAGCACTGGCAGTGGAAGCCGCTGCCATACAGACGATGGTAGCCTGCCATCCTGTTACGCTGCAAATGGCATACAGTCTGTACGGCAAGGTGTCCTATCGGCTGCCGCAGCTGCCAATTTTGCAGCAGGATGCTGTTTTTGGAGACACCGTTATGCTTTCGCTATTGGTGCCGGAGGAAATCATAGCCTCCTTTCAGGCGGACATGATTGCGTTGACAAACGGCAGTATTTCCATACAGATTGGTGCGTTGCAGCACGCCGATTTTGCGGCAGTGGCAGACCGTTTACCGTAATCCATGAGAAGCTGGAAATTCTGTTGACAAGTGGCGTGACAACCTTGTTGACAAGCCGAGGTTGTCAACAAGAGATGTATGAAATTTCTAATTCCTTTATTGACAAGTAAAAGTTTGTCACGGAGCTTGTCAACAGAGTTGTCAACAAAAAAGCAGCGAGATTTCGGGCGGTTTTTCACCTTGTTGACAAGTGTGACAAGAATTTCCCTAGAGATTGGATTTGATAAAAAATAGTATAATAGTAGGTTGTACACGGGTATAAATAATATAGATAGCGTTTTTAGCGTTTGTCACGGAGCTTGTCAACAAATTTGTCACAGGCAGGGCGGTGAGGCTGCCGCTGTTTTTTGAAACCGTTTGCAATGGAGGTGCGGGATGACAATACGAGAACAGCTTGAACAGCAGGAACGGGAACGGCTGAGTCCGTTTGCCTGTCTGAGTGCAGAACAGGACAAACGAGAACGACCAGAACCGCCCTGCCCCTATCGAACCGCCTTTCAGCGGGACAGAGATCGGATTCTGCACTGTAATGCATTTCGGCGGCTGAAGCGGAAAACACAGGTATTTCTCTCCCCTGTGGGAGATCATTACCGTACTCGTCTAACGCATACGCTCGAAGTGGCACAGATTGCAAGAACGATTTCCCGCGCCCTTTTCCTGAATGAGGATTTGACAGAAGCCATTGCGCTGGGACATGATTTGGGACATTCTCCATTTGGACACAGTGGCGAAGCGGTCTTGCATCAAATTTGTCCGCATGGCTATCGTCATTATGAGCAGAGTGTTCGTGTGGTAACGTATATTGAAAAACAAGGAAACGGGTTGAATCTGACAGAAGCAGTGCGGGATGGTATTCTCTGTCACACCAACCGGATGGCAGCAACCAGAGAGGGCTATATTGTACGGCTTGCAGATCGAATTGCCTATCTTAATCATGACATTGAAGATGCCATTCGTGCTGGGATTCTGCGAACAGAGGATTTGCCGAAAGAAGTTGTGGAACGGCTGGGCAGTACCAAAACAGAACGGATTACCACATTGGTCAGCAGTGTGGTGGCACAGGGTGCGGAACATATTGGTATGACAGAGGATTGCTTACAGGCACAGGAACAGCTGCATACATTTATGTTTTCCAACGTATACTATAATCCTGTTGCAAAACGGGAAGAGAAAAAAGCGGAACAGCTGATCGAACAACTTTATGTTTATTTTGTAAAACATCCGGAAAAAATGTCGGAAGAGTATCAGCAGATTGCAAAGCGATTTGACTTGCACCGTGCCGTCTGTGATTATATTTCCGGCATGAGTGACGGATATGCCATTGATCTCTATACAGAATTATTTGTACCAAAAAACTGGAAGTAGGTGACGGCAGATGATTTCAGATGTCTTTCTGGAGCAGCTGCGGACGGCTTGTCCGCTGGAAGAAATTGCACGTACCTATGTGGATTTAAAACGGCGTGGCAGAACGTATGTTTGCAACTGTCCGTTTCATTCGGAAAAGACACCGTCCTGTACCATATTTCCCGACACGCAAAGCTTTTATTGTTTTGGCTGCGGAGCAGGCGGTGATGTGATTACATTTGTGCAGCGAATCGAAAATCTGGATTTTATGGATGCTGTGAAGTTGTTAGCACAAAAGTGCGGTATGACGATACCGGAGCAGGAGGCAGATGCTGCACAGACCAGAATGCGGAAGCGAATTTTTGCCGTAAATCGGGCAGCGGCAAATTTTTATTACCGGATGCTGACCGGCAGGGATAAGCGAGGATTGCAGTATTTTGTCAGCCGGCATTTGACAACCGCAACCATCAAGAAATATGGTCTTGGATTTGCACCGGATACGTGGGATGCCTTAACCAGTTATCTGCTGCAAAATGGGTTTACCGAAGAGGAATTGTTGCTGGCAGATGTGGCACATCGTTCCAAACGAGGCACACTTTATGATACGTTCCGCAATCGGGTCATATTTCCGATTGTGGATTTGCGTGGAAATGTCATTGGCTTCGGCGGAAGAGTACTGGATGACAGCCAACCGAAATATTTGAATACGGCACAGACGCCGGTATTTGATAAGGGAAAAAACCTGTTTTCGATGCAATTTGCGAAAAATGCGGTGACGACTACCTTGATTTTGGCAGAAGGCTATATGGATGTGATTGCTGTCAATCAGGCTGGTTTTGAAAATGTCGTGGCAACGCTTGGCACTGCCATTACCCCCGATCAGGCAAGGAAAATTTCCCAGTATGCGAAAACTGTGGTGATTGCCTATGATAGCGATGCTGCCGGACAAAATGCGACACAAAAGGCGATGCGGCATTTCAGCGAAGTCGGGATACAGACAAAAGTCCTGCGAATGAATGGGGCAAAGGATCCGGATGAATATATTCAGAAATTTGGGGCAGAACGATTTCGGATGCTGTTGGAAGGGGCAGACGATGCCATTAACTTTCAGCTTGACCGTTGTGAGGTGGGATTGGATTTGCAGACGGAGAGTGGACGGGCGACGCTGTTGCAGCGTGCAACAGAGGTTTTAGTGCAGATTTCCGATCCGGTCACACGAGATGTCTACCTGATGCGAACCGCAGAAAAATGTAATATTTCCGCAGATGTCCTGCGTTTGCAGGTGCAGCGAAAACAGAAAAAAAGGCAGGAAATACAAAAGAAAAAAGCGTTCAGTAATATGGTGGAACATACGATTACTGCACAGCAGATTATGCCAGTGCAAAATGGTATTCCGGCAGTTTCTTCCAGGACGATAAAAGCACAGGAACGGCTGCTTTGTTATCTGCTGTCGCAGCCGGAACAAATTTTGTCTGTTGCTGCACAGATAAAACCAGAACAATTTGAGATACCGGTTTATCAAAAGTTGTTCTGCACCTTGCAGGAGCGAAGTCAGCAGGAAAAAGATTGTTCGATTTCCGCATTGGGCACGGTATTTTCACCGGAGGAAATGGGAACCATTAGCCGATTGCTTAACTTAAAACAAACTTGCCCCGTGAGTATGCAGGAAGTTACAGATTGTATTCAGTTGCTGCAAACTACTTCTGCGGCTGCACCGGAAACAGATGACGACCTACGTAGGTTGGTTGCACAAAAAATCAAGAAAAATCAAGCATGGCAATGATGCGGCATTGTCCGCCTTGGAAAGGAACGAGGAAGCATGGAAGGAAAAACGACCATTGAAAAATTGATGGAACGAGGAAAGTCAACAGGAAAACTGACGACAAAGGAAATCAGTGATGCATTGGAAGAACTGGACTTTGACGCAGACCAGCTGAACTCTTTTTATGATACCTGTGACCGGCTCAATATCGAAATCATTGATGATACCATACCAGAACTGACCAGTAAGGGCAGCGAAGCAGATTTGGTGGATGATTTGGAAATGGCACTTTCCACAGAGGGCATTGCCATTGATGATCCGGTAAAGGTCTATCTGAAAGAAATTGGTCGGGTACCGCTATTGTCTTCCGATGAAGAAACAGAGTTGGCAATGCGGATGGCAAAGGGCGATACCAAGGCAAAAAACCGTCTGTCAGAAGCCAACCTGCGTCTGGTGGTCAGCATTGCAAAGAAGTATGTTGGACGGGGGATGCAGTTTCTGGACTTGATTCAGGAGGGCAACCTTGGTCTGTTGAAAGCCGTGGAGAAGTTTGATTATACGAAAGGATTTAAGTTTTCCACTTATGCGACCTGGTGGATTCGGCAGGCGATTACCCGTGCGATTGCTGATCAGGCAAGGACTATCCGGATTCCAGTACACATGGTAGAGACGATTTCCAAGGTAAAAAAGGTTTCCAGTCAGTTGTTGCACGAAACAGGGCATGACCCATCTGCGGAGGAAATTGCAGAAAAATTGAATATGCCAGCAGAACGGGTAAGAGAAATTATGCGAATTGCACAGGATCCAGTTTCTTTGGAAACGCCGATCGGTGAGGAAGAGGACAGCCATTTGGGAGACTTTATTCCAGATGATGATGCACCGGCTCCGGCAGATGCTGCCTCTCTTATGCTGCTGAAAGAACAGCTGAATGAAGTGCTTTCGACACTGACGGAACGGGAAGCAAAGGTATTAAAGCTGCGGTTTGGTTTGGAAGATGGTCGTTCTCGCACACTGGAGGAAGTAGGCAAAGAATTTGATGTGACCAGAGAGCGCATTCGGCAGATTGAAGCAAAGGCACTTCGGAAGTTGCGGCATCCAAGCAGAAGCAAAAAGGTAAAGGATTTTCTGGACTGATGGGTTTCGCTACATAAGGCGGAATCGTTTCCGGAACATATGAGGTTTTTGTATCAAATAGGATTGTATCAGCCCTGTGATTTTCATGGGGCTGATTTTGTATTCATTTTTCTGTCTTTGAAAATAATTCCTGCTGCACGCCAATTTCGCCTTTTAAGGTATAGGAGACGGTACAACTGAGTGCTGTCTCTTCTTCTTTATAGGTGGTTTGCTGTTCTAAAATTTCGGTATCTTTCAGAAAATTCATGGTATACCGTTGCATTTGCTGTTCCAAATCCAATTTTGCCTCCTCCGGCGTGAATTGCAATACCGTTTCTGTATATTCACTGCAAGTTTCTCGACAGACGGCAATGGGGATTTCTGCTCCGAATAGCGTCAGCGGTGTCCTTTCTTCTGAAAGTTGGTAATCCTGATAAGGGGTGTAAGATTTTGACAGTGGAATTTGCAATGTGAAAAAATCTAGATAGGATTTTGTTTGTTCCTGTCCGGAACTAGTGCGAATGACTTGTTCATAGGGACAGGTGAAGGTTTCTTCTATGGTATAGATGCCTTCAATATCTGCCATAGCATGGTGCAGACGAATATTTCCCTGTTCGTCTGCCTGTACCCCACTGACCAGCAGTGTGCCCTTTTGTACGGGTTCTCCGACCAGACAAAGAAGTTGTCCGCTGCGTACGGTGACAGAGGTAATTTCTGCCTGATAGGCGGATACAATATTACAAGGCACTCGTTTTTCCACTTGCTCCACTTCTTCGGGTGTTTCCGTTACCTCTACTACTAGCCGGTTTCCTGTATGTCGTATGGATACTCGACAAAGCTCTGGAATCGTGGCACGCAGCTTGTGTTCGCAGATCCGAAAGGGAACCTTTCCCATAAAGGTGCCCGTTTCGACGCCGCATTCTTTTAGGATGGTCAGAATTTTTTCATCGGAAATATGCACATTGCCTTGTACTTCAATGATCATGACCACATTACAGCAGTAAAGGAGAAAACAGGCTGCTATTAGGATGCCGATAGGAACACCAAAGCGAAAACGATAGCGGTGCAGCAGTTCGTAGAACGTGAGACGAGGGGATTCCTGTACCGTGATTTGGTACTGTTTCGCCAGCCGCCGCATCTTTTTGCAGTCTTTTCCATATATGACACCTTGCAGGGTGTCGTTGCTGCAATGCTGTCCATAGCAGCGAATTCGTTGTTCCCGCATGGCGTTGAGAAAGACATATAGTTTACTGCCCTGTGCAGAAATTCGGACAATTCCGAAAACTTGC
This sequence comes from Oscillospiraceae bacterium, assembly GCA_030523195.1. Taxonomy (GTDB): domain Bacteria; phylum Bacillota; class Clostridia; order Oscillospirales; family Ruminococcaceae; genus Ruminococcus_C. The sequence goes on along the minus strand of JAUNJC010000007.1, from coordinate 15,723 downwards.
CCCCAAAGTCCTCGTTTTTCTGCTAGTGGTCGTTTCATGTACAGCGTCCCCCTCTCTTTTCCAATTCGATCGTTTGCAGCTCACCATGTATGAGAACGCCATCTGTTGCATACGTATCTACTTTCAAATCTTTTCCCCAGATGGAGAGCTGCAACTCTCTGGTTTGTATCACAATGCGAATATCGTTGTATTCTAAAATGCGTTTGCAATTTTCAATGCGAAGTTCTTGATTGCCTGCGATTTGCATTGTGGTTTCCAGACAAAGCCATTTCTTTCCCATCTCTGACCACCGTTCTATCAACCGCCATCACCTCACTGTACTATATGCACAGAGAAAACGAAAAAGTACTGTCTATTCCGTTGCTCCTTGCGGCATATTTTCATTTGATATTTACTATATTGACAGAAGAACCGACATGCGAGGGGCGGCAACGAAACTATGCAGGGTTTGTGATAGGTAAAATCAAATTTTATGAGAAAAGGGAAGGGATGACATTGACCATTGGTTCTTGTATTGCATTATTGTTGCTGACATTTGCTTGTTTGCTTTATGCGGCTCCGATTCAGATTGCTTTGGCAGAAAGTGTGTTTCTCTGTCTGGAGGTGATTCTGCCGGCACTTTATGCTATGATGATTGTCTCACAGCTGCTGATCCATACCAATGCCCATATGTTGCTGCTGCGTCCGTTTCATTGGTTTTCCAAGAAAATTTTGCGGATGCCGGATGTGTGTCTTGCCATCTTTTTATTGAGTCAGTTGGCAGGGTATCCGGTGGGGGCAAAATTGTTGGATTTACAACTACAAAGCGGTGTGCTCTCCAAACGACAGGCTTCTATTCTGTCAGGGGTTTGTTTTGGAAGCGGGCCTGCATTTTTATTTGGAACGCTTTCTGCTTTGACAGGAGATGCTGGTTGCCGGATGTTATTTTATGCGATGCTGTTTTCTAATGGCGTGTTGCTGTTGCTTTTGACACGGTTCCTGCACTTGCCAGATATTGAGCCTGCTCCTATGCGGCGATTACAGGCAGACACATTGGTGCGGACAGTCACGCAATCGGGGGCAGCACTGTTGCAGATGTGTGCGATGATTTTGTTTTTTCGTTGTCTGTTGGCAGTGGTACAGGCGTCCGGTGTGCTGTCGGTATTGGCAATGCCACTGGAACGATTGTTTCCTTCGGAACTGGCAGCCGGACTGTTGTCCGCATTTTTGGAAGTAACGTATTTAACACAGCTGCCGCTTGCTACACCGTTGTTATTTGCCTTGTTTGCAGCCTTACTTTCGTTTGGCGGTGTTTGCGTGCATTTGCAGATTTTCGCAGTTACTGGCGGTCGGTTGTCTCCGCTTTGGATTCTGTTGATGCGAGGGATTGCAGCGGGATTGTCAGCCCTGTTTTGCGGCATTGGCTGTCATTTTTTCCCACAGGTTTTGTTGCAGCAGACCGCAGCATTTCCTGTTTCAGCCCCAGCATTTCAGTATAGCCGTACTTCGCCAGTGGCATCCTTGCTATTGGTGGGGGCTACCGTTTTGTTATTGCAGTCCGCAGCCAAGCAGCGTCAGCTGCGGAAATAAAGATGTTATCGGGCAGGGTGGGCAGCACGGAAGTCCATTCTAACGCCGCAGGCGACTGCGGTCAAGCTGGCTTAGCTTGGCGGAAAGAGTTTGTTAAGGGGAACAAGCTGTTCCCCTTAACAAACGTTGTAATCAGAGAAAATTGCAATCTAGGAAAGAAGAGATTCGCTGTTCGCCATCTAAAAAAAACGGCATAGACGATGTGAAATTTAGGAGAAAGAGGATGCAAGTTGGTACAACGTATAGAAAGGCGAATAGCGGTCACAGGCAGACAGCGCAGCGAATCTGCCGGACAATTCGGATCAGGTTCCCAAAAGAATCCGAACAGGGATTCCCACAGGTGAGCAGCATTAGAAAGAAGGGAAAACTTTCGGAAACCCTTGACTTTTTTCCTCGTATGGACTATAATAAAATTATAGAATGTACGATTTTTTTGTTCGTTTTGACGAAAAGGAAAGGAGTTTTTTATGAAATTTTTCAAACGTCTGCAAGCTGTTTTGCTTGCGGGTATGATGACTTGTACGGCGATGGCTGCCTCTGTTCCAACTATAGAGAATTTGACGGTGCAGGCAGTGGATGACAATCATGATGACTGGCTGCATGCTGTCGGCAGCCGGCTCTATGACAAGGATGGCAATGAAGTTTGGCTGACCGGTGCAAACTGGTTTGGATTTAACTGTATTGAAAATTGTGCACATGGTCTATCTGCGGCAGATATTGACGACTTTTTGGAAAATGTATCCAACAACGGCATCAATTTAATTCGTATGCCGATTTCCACAGAATTACTGGCTTCTTGGATGAATGGAAATCCACTGGACGTGCAAAGTGTGCAAGCTGGAAATGACCCACCGTATTATGTGATTAATCCGGATTTTGTACAGGAAGACGGAAAAACGATTAAGAACAGCATGGAAATTTTCGATATTATTATGCAGAAAATGAAAAAATATGGGCTGAAGGTCATGGTGGATGTGCACAGTCCGGCGGCACATAACTCCGGTCATAACTATAATCTTTGGTACTATAATCCGGAACTGGAAGATGCTAGCAGCATGGCAGTTGGATATTATAGTGCGGAGCAAATTACATGGGATATGTGGAAAGATTCTATCACATGGCTGGCAGAAAAATACAACAATGATGATACTATTTTAGGCTACGATTTGAAGAACGAACCGCACGGAAAACGTGGCTATGATGGTACTGTCTGCCCGACAGGCATTGCAAAATGGGATGATTCTACAGATTTGAATAACTGGGCATATTCTGCAACGGAATGTGCAAACTCCATCCTTGCAGTCAACCCGAATGCCCTGATTTTTGTAGAGGGTGTAGAACAGTATCCCAAGACAGAAAAGGGCTATACGTATGACACAGCGGATATCTGGCAGGCTTCTGCGGAGGTTTCACCGTGGTATGGTGCATGGTGGGGCGGCAATCTGCGTGGTGTCAAGGATTATCCGATTCAACCGGATTCCGGTACGAGTCAGATTGTCTATTCGCCGCATGACTATGGTCCATCTGTTTATAATCAGACTTGGTTTGATAAGGATTTTACAGAACAGACCTTGTTGGATGATTACTGGTATGACACATGGGCATATATCAACGATCAGGACATAGCACCACTGCTGATTGGCGAATGGGGCGGTCATATGGACGGCGATAAAAACGAGAAGTGGATGACCCTGCTGCGGGATTATATGATCAAGCATCATATCAATCATACCTTCTGGGGATTGAATCCAAACTCCGGCGATACCGGCGGTCTGTTGGATTATGATTTTATCACATGGGATGAGACAAAATACAACATGTTTGAAGAATCCCTGTGGCAGACGCAGGAAACTGGAAAGTATATCAGTCTGGATCATGAAAAACCGCTTGGTACAGACGGTTCCAGTGTGTCTTTGACGGAATTTTATACTTCTTATGCTTCTACAGAGGGCAGCAATCTGGACGGCGGTACGATCATTGGTGCGAATCATACCAAACCGACTACAGAACCGACGAAACCGACCACCACAACGACTACTACAAGTTCCTCTCAGGAAACCGGTTGTGGAGATGTTGACGGGGATGGAAAAATTGGTTTGGCTGATCTGATTTATCTCAATCGGTACTTGTTGAGAGTGTCCATTACCGGAACGATAAGCATTTCTATTGAAAAAGCCGATGTCAATACTGATGGTATGCTGAATATTGTGGATGCCATCCTTTATCGGCGGTATCTGCTCGGAGAAATTACAAAGTTTCCGGCAAAGTAACGAGAGGAAAAGGAGTTTTTGATGATGAAAATTTATAAACGCCTGCAAGCCGTTTTGCTTGCCGGTATGATGGCATGTACGGCGATGGCAGCTTCGATTCCAGCTATGAATGTTACTGTACAGGCAGCTGACACCAACAATGATGACTGGTTACATGCGGTTGGCAGCCGTCTCTATGACAAGAATGGCAACGAGGTTTGGCTGACTGGTGCAAACTGGTTCGGATTTAACTGTGGTGAAAACTGCGTTCACTATCTGTGGAGTGCCGATGTAGATGACATGCTTTCGGGAATTGCTGACCGTGGTATGAATGTGATCCGGCTTCCTATCTCAACAGAATTGTTGATTTCTTGGATGAATGGAACACCGAATCCAGTTTCCAGTGTCACTGCAACGAATAATCCGCCTTATTATACGATTAATGTGGACTTCTGCAATGAAGATGGTACGATCAAGAATAGTATGGAAATCTTTGATATTATTATGAAAAAGTGCAAAGATTATGGACTAAAGGCATTCATCGACATTCATAGTCCGCATACGGATAACTCTGGTCACAACTATAATTTGTGGTACGGAAAGGAAACCACAGATGGTACTATGGTGACCACCGATTTGTGGATAGAAACCCTGACATGGTTGGCAGAAAAGTATAGCAATGATGATACACTGATTGGTTATGATCTGAAAAATGAGCCGCACGGTAAAGGTCAGGAAGGTGCAACGGCTGCAAAGTGGGATGGTTCTACCGATGAGAATAACTGGGCATATGCTGCCACAAAGTGTGCCAATTCCATTCTTTCCGTCAATCCCAATGCGTTGATTTTGATTGAAGGGGTAGAACAGTCCCTGAAGAGTGATGCCTATACTTGGGGACAACCGGACTCCAAAACAGATCCGCCTTATATTCCAGCATGGTGGGGCGGCAATCTGCGTGGCGTCAAGGAATATCCGGTTGTGCCGGATTCCGGTACGAGTCAAATCGTGTATTCGCCGCATGACTATGGTCCGTCTGTCTATGATCAGACATGGTTTCAAAAGGATTTTGATACCCAGTCCCTTTTGGATGATTATTGGTATGACACTTGGGCATACATCAATGATCAGGACATTGCTCCATTGCTGATTGGTGAATGGGGCGGTTTTATGGATAAAGGCAAGAATCAAAAGTGGATGGAGTTGCTGCGGGATTATATGATTGAAAATCATATCAACCATACATTCTGGTGCTTGAATACCAACTCTGGAGATACCGGTGGTTTGTGGGCAGGATTTGCCTTTGATCAGACAACCAGCAAAACGACCATTACATGGGAAGAAGATAAGTATGCCCTGTTTGAACCTTCCCTCTGGCAGACACAGGAAACTGGAAAGTTTATTGGTCTGGATCATGAAAAGGCACTGGGAAATAACGGGACAGGTTTGTCGCTGTCGGAGTTTTATGCCTCCTATGCTTCTACAGAGGGCAGCAATCTGGATGGCGGTACCATCATTGGTGCAGATCATACCAAACCGACTACAGAGACAACAAAGCCGACCACAACTACCACTGCCGCTACCACCACAAAACAATCAGGGGAAACCGATTGTGGAGATATTGATGGGGATGGTAAAATTGGTTTGGCAGATTTGATTTATCTCAATCGGTACTTGATGAGAGTGTCTATTACCGGAACGGTAAGCATTTCCATTGAAAAAGCCGATGTCAATGCCGATGATGTGTTGAATGTGGTAGATGCTATCTTGTATCGTCGATATCTGTTGGGAGAAATTACAACGTTCCCAGTAAAATCCTAATAGAAGGGAATGAAAAACCATATGAAGCGAACCGATTATCTCTCTTGGGATGCCTATTTTATGGGCATTGCCTTGCTCTCGGCACAGCGAAGCAAAGATGAACATACACAGGTTGGGGCTTGCATTGTCAATCAGGAAAACAAAGTGGTTTCTGTTGGCTACAATGGCATGCCAACTGGCTGTCATGATGATGAAATGCCGTGGGAGCGAGAGGGTGGATTTTTAGACACCAAGTATGCCTATGTGTGCCATGCAGAATTGAATGCGATTTTGAATCGCAATGCTGCCAGCTTGCGGGGCTGTCGGCTCTATGTCACTTTATTTCCCTGTAACGAATGTGCAAAGGCAATCATTCAAAGCGGCATTCGGGAAGTAATTTATTTGGATAACAAATATGCAAATTCGGAAAGTACAAAAGCATCGGTACAGATGTTTGCATTAGCCGGTGTTTCGTGTCGTGCTTACGAATCCATGCAGAAAACGATACAATTGGTGTTGTAATCTTACAAAAATGGAACTGATTTTGAACCTGCGTTGCAATGGAAATTCTGCAACGCAGGTTTTTTATTGTAGAAATTGACCAATGATATGGATGATTTGAAATGCCTATTTTGTATATTTTTTAAAATTGCACGTGCATGACTGTGGATATTATAAAAATCAGTAATTTTTCTTTCTTTTTTCTCATAATTCCTTTGCTTTTTTGCAGGAAGTATGGTATAATGGAATGGAAAGAATCTGCTTGCATAGAAAGGATTGACAGATAGAATGCGTATACGGCACAAACCATGGGCAAAGCCGGAACTGGAGGCGTGTCCGTTTTATATTACCGAACCAAAGACCTATACGGGAAATTGGAATACAGCATTTCCGGGAGAGAAAAAACCGATTCGGCTGGAATTGGGATGCGGAAAAGGCGGTTTTATTGCACAGGAAGCCCCAGCAAATCTAAATTATCACTATATTGCAATGGACATTAAAAACGAAATGTTAGTTTTAGCAAAGCGAAAGTTGGAGGCAGCCTATGCAGAAAAAAAGCTGCCATTGGATAACGTTCGGATTTTTATTTGCAATTTAATGCAATTTTCAGAATATTTTTCTCCGGCAGATCGAATCGACCGGATTTATATCAATTTTTGTAACCCATGGCCAAAGGGGAAACATAAAAAACGCCGTTTGACGCACCCAAGGCAGTTGAAGCAGTATGCTTCTGTATTGGATGGTGAAATTTGGTTTAAGACAGATGATGACGATCTATTTCAGGAGTCGATTGCTTATTTGAAAGAATGTCATTTTGAAATTGTGTTTCAGACAACGGATTTGCAGAAAGAATCAAATATTCAGAGCTTTCGCACGGAACATGAGGCAATGTTTGAGGAAATGGGGAAAACCATTAAATTTCTTATTGCTCGTCCGCTTATGCAGCAGGAAAATTTATCATGATATAGGAAGGGATCGCAGTTATGGATTTTACATTGAAAAATTCACAATTTTTTCAAAAATTTTCTGAAATGACCGGAAAATCCGGCGTTGCATCCATGGAAATTATAGCAGATGGCACACAGGCAAATGAAAATCCTGCCGCCTCCTATCGTGGACTTGGATGTATTTCTGCCAATAATGCCTCCCGTCTGCTGTTGGATTATAAAGTAGAGCACCCGAAAGAATATGAGGAGATCATGCGGCTGTTGTTTCAGAAGGATTATGGAATTGGCTTGTCTCACATTAAGTTAGAGTTGGGTGCGGATGTCAATTCCTTTGCTGGAGCAGAGCCAGCAACCAAACGGACAGCAGAAGAACATGCGGATGTAACAAGAGGTGCAGGGTTTCAGTTTGCAGCCGATGCCAAAGCCATCAATCCGGATATTACACTGGATTTGCTCCGCTGGGGAGAACCGGCTTGGGTTGCACGTGCTTTTACCGTCAGTCAGGAGCATGGTTTGAATGCCCGTTATACTTGGTATAAAGAAACACTAGAAGCTGCTTATCAAATTTACGGTTTGAAATTTAACTTTATCAGTGCGGATCAAAATGAAACCGATACGACAGATGAAGCATGGATTCTTTTCCTGCGGTATCGATTGGATCATGAGCCAAAAGCTCCTTATGATTACCGGAAAATTAAGATTGTTGCATCCGATGAGGTCGGTACACGAAATGTAGCAGCACAGATGGTGGAAAATGCATCGCTGCGAAATGCGATTGATGTCATTGGACTGCACTATACTACGTTTGGGGATTCTTACACCAATTTGTTAAATGAGGCGTATGGAAAGGAAATCTGGTACAGCGAAGGCAGTGCCCCTTGTAATTTATCAGAATTGACCGTACAGGCAGACCAATCTGGAATTGCCGGAAAAAATGGAGCCATTGATATTGCCAATCGGATTATCAATAGCTATTATAATGGAAAAATGTGTATGTATGAGTTCCGCCCGGCGATTGCCGCCAATTATGATGGTGCCTATGATGCACCAAAGCATTTGATTTCTGCACAGGAGCCGTGGTCAGGACATTATCGGATGGACAGCGGTTTTTGGATGGCATTGCAGTTTAACCGCTTTTCTCCAAAGGGTTGGCTGTTTGTTAATGGTGCCTGCTATGGAGATGGGGAAGAGAATCATGCGATCGAAAATACCAGCAATAATTTTATGACGCTGGTTTCTCCAGATCGGTCGGAAATGACAATGCATTTTACCAATGAGGATCTTTTTCCACGTACGTATTCTGTACAGCTCAAAGATATGGGATTTACCAACCGCACACTTTCCACCATTCTTACCACCGGACCGAATGTCGGGGAAGCATATCATGCAAATTGGTTTCGTCGTGGAAAACCAGTGAAGCCAAGTCACAAGAATGGGGAGACTTATTTTATCAAGGTACCACCACAGAGTATTATGACCATCACTACATTGGATACCAGCTGGGTCAACGGTGTGGAAACGTTTTCTCATACCGTTCCTAGTCCAGAGCGATTGCCGCTGCCGTATCAGGACACGTTCCGCTATCGGGAGGATGAAATCATGGTGCGTGGCTGTGCACCAAGATATACCACGGATCAGGGGGGAGCATTTGAGTTGATTCACTCGGATCAGGATGGGGATATTTTGTGTCAGCGAATTAAAAAAGGAAATATTCCGGCGAACTGGCGGTTTCGTGGAACACCGGAACCGATTACCTGTCTAGGTGATGACCGATGGAGAAGTTACAGTGCAGAAATTGATGTACGGTTAGACAATCGAGAGGCAGAAAATTATGCAGGTCTGGGGGTGCGGTATAATTCTGCTGTCACATGTGAAACGACATCTCGCTGCGGTTATACAGGAATTCTTTATGGAGATGGACGTTGGCAGCTATTGGATATGGACAATGTTGCAGCAGAAGGTACTTCCTATATGGTTCGAGCTACCGATTGGAATAAACTGAAGCTGCTGATTTTGGGGGATTCTATTTTCTTCTTCCTCAACGGGGATTTGTTAACGACTTATCGGCCACAGTGTCCCATTAACTCTGGACGAATTTCTCTTTGCAGTGATTATGAAATGAATACCTTCCGAAATTTGAAAGTTATGCCAATGCCGATTTTGCCGCTGTATGTCAGAAGAGTAGACTGTTTTTCAGAGGAAATTTTTTATAACGATTACTGGGATATTTGTACAACAGAATCTTGCCGTTTCTATCATCGGACTTCGATGAAAGCTCAACCGCAGGCAGCCTTTTCGTGCCAGTTTACCGGTTCTGGAATTGCCGTAATCGGGACAGCCAAAAATGCAGAGTTTCAGGTAATACTGGACGGAGAAGTATTGTATGAAACATTATTTGTACCATACTGTGCTCCACGGCAGGCGTGTCTGACAATGGATCAGTTGAAAGTTGGCACCCATACGCTGCAAGTGACTTTGAAAAGCGGGGAATTTAAACTGGATATATTGGAAGTGCCGGAAAACTATACCCTGATGCCAGATATTTTAACTGTTACAACCGCTGCACAGGCAGCTGCGGAAGAACATGCATTTGCAGTGAAACAAAAGGAACTTGCAAAGAAAAAAGCTGCTGTAGAGGCAGAAAAAACATTGCGTCAGGCTGTACAGGCATTACAACCTGATCCAGAACCACAAAAATCAAAAGAAAAGGAAGAACCCAAAAAGTCTCAGACATTTAAAGAGATGCTGGAAGCAGCAGGAATGATTCCATCAAAAGCAGCAAAAGCAGCTGCTGAAAAGGCAGAACAGTCGGAGCCGCAGGGCGTAACGGTGATGGACTTTCCGCTTCCCAATCCGCTGGAGAAACAGCATTTGTCAAATGTGACAGAAATGCCGGCTGTTGCATTTCCATTTTCTAATGAGACAGTAGAATCGCAGACGCAATCCGCAGGAGCGAACGAATCGGCTGCCCCAGAAGAAACAGAACCAGTAATCAATATGCAGCCGGAAACAACAAAAGAAACATCGGATCCGGCAACCATGACATATATCGAAGAGGAATGGGAGAATTTCTCCATGCCGCCACAGCCACCGCAAATGCCAAAGTCTGAGGAGAAAACATCTGCACCGCAGAAGAAAGCGATTACACCAACGCCGTCTCCAGCACCAAAGGCAGAACCGCTGCATCCGCCAGTTTTAAATGATGTAACACAGTCAAAACCATATCGTCAGAATTTTAATATTGATATTGATATCTGATCGTTTTGAATTTGTACAAAGGATGAGAAAGGAATATTATGAAGCTGGAAAAAGAACATTGGGAAACGTTGTTTCATACGACACAAAAGTGTTTGCCGGCATCGCAGCAGCAGACACTTGGAGCTATTCGGTTTGCTATTCCGATGGAATGGGAACAACAGCCACAGTCGGACAGTTTGTTGTATTGTCTGTTGCCGGACGGAACCAGTTCTGTTAGTGTGCAGTGTGTCATACCGGAATCAACCGATTATACGGATATGAATACAATAGATGTTCTGTATGCCTTTGCAGATGGCATGAAGCAGGAACTGCATGCCTATGGATTAACAGAGCAGGCAGAATATACTGGTACACTCGGAGAGAAAACAGATTCGTATGGATTTCGGTATACGATTACAGTAAATGAAACAGAAATGTCAAGCTGCACCGTGTTGTTTATGGTGGAGCACCGTATTTACTGTATCAGTTTTTCTGCTCAAACGGAAACAGATTTGTTTCCGTATGGCGTTGCCTTTTTGGAACAGGTGCATTTTTCAGAGTGAAAAGGATCGAATGATAAAAATGCTCCTTGTCCATTCTCTGACAGGGAGCATGTGTTTTTTAATAAAAGGGATACGATGAAAAAATGGAATGAGAATTTTCATAAAGGAAAATTTTTCGACGTTCACTATAATAATAAGACGGCTGCATGATTGTTCTGTGCAGCCGTCTTATTGTTAGATGTTCACACATAAATGAATGTTGGATGATTATGCTTCCTTTTCAAACACCAAATCCAATTCAATCATTTTGCCGCTTGGTCCAAACAAGGTTGGTACAAAACCGGCATAGTGATAGCCGTCCTCCGCATATTTTTGGATGATAGTCTGATGACCGGACAGTTCTGCTGTAGTTGCCTTCTTGTTTTCCAGAACAAGATGTTCAAATTTCACGTTCAATGTAGGAACTCCTTTCTGTATCCATTCCGATGATTCGGTAATGTTATGATAGCATATTCGCTTAAAAAAGTCAATCTTCAATTATAAAAGCCACGGAAATCAATTTTTTGATGGTTTCAATTCTAACGCCACAGGCGACTGCGGTCAAGCTGGCTCAGCTTGGCGGAAAGAGATTGTTAAGGGGAACAAGCTGTTCCTCTTAACGAACATTGCAATCAGAGAAAATTGCGATATAGGAGAGAAAACATTCGCTGTTCGCCATATAAAAACAAAACGTGATAGACAATGTGAAATTTAGGAGAAAGAGATTGTAAATTGGTATCACGTACAGAAGGGCGGACAGCGATCACAGGCAGAGAGCAAGGCGAATCTGCCGGACGATTTGGACAAGTTTTCCAAAAAAATCCGAAAATTGATTTCCATGATAAAAAGCAGCTTTTGCACCAATTGTCAAAAGCTGCTTTGCGATATAGGTATGTAGACCCCCTGTCAGTTGACAGGGAGCTTTTTGTTTGGCGTTTCGGTTAGGAAAACTTAGCAGCCACAGCCGCAACCAGAGTTCATGTTGTTGTTGCAGCCACAATTACCGCCGCAGCCACCGCAGCAGCAAACAAAGAACAATACAATCAGAATGATCCACCAGCAGCTGTTATTTCCTTCGCATCCACACATAACTCATAACTCCTTTTGTAGATTTAATTTGAAACAGGCGGTTTTTTGTCTGTTTCATAGTACATCATATGCAAAAGTCAAAAAAGGGTTCCTGCTTCGACAGATAATGCAAACGTTTTATGGCATACTAAAATTATATGAGACAAGAAAGGAATTTTGTGTATGCGATATACAGACGGGTTTACAGGAAAAGCCATTCTTGCTTTGAAAGAAGCAATCTGTGCAGCAGAGGAATTGGGACATACCTACATCGGCAGCGAACATTTGCTGCTTGGTTTGCTGGAAGAAGGGAGCAATGCAGCGGCAGCCATGTTGTCTGCACAGCGAATTACTACACAGCGGGTACGGAATGCGTTGGTAGAACTGGTGGGAAGAGGTATTCCCGCACAAGTGCAGGAGGATTGTCTCACGCCGGCACTTTGTGAAATTATGCAGCAGGCGAAAACATTTGCAAGGGAAGAAAACCGCAGTCTTGCTGGAACGGAGCATCTATTGCGAGCCATTCTTCATACCCCTTGCTGTACGGCAGTTGCAATCTTGAAAAAGTTGGGCATCAGTCTCAATCAATTGGGGAATGCCTGTCAAGAGGAAACCAATTGCCATATTCGCATGGATTACCAGCGGACAGAACGTATTTCAAAAAAAGCACTTCCGAATTTGTTTCAGTATGGAAAATGGATGACCGATCCGGCTTTGCTGCACCGTTATGATCCTGTTATTGGACGAGAACGAGAATTACAGCAAATGATTCAGATTCTTGCTCGCCGGACAAAGAATAATCCTTGTCTGGTAGGAGATGCCGGCGTTGGGAAAACTGCGATTGTCGAGGGAGTTGCACAAAAAATTTTAAGGGGAGAAGTGCCAGAAGCTCTGTTTCAACAGCATATTTTTTCGTTGGATTTGCCGGCTTTGCTTTCAGGTGCAAAGTATCGTGGGGATTTTGAGGAGCGTTTTCGGAATTGTCTGCAAGAGGCAATGCAAAATGGCAATGTTATTTTGTTCATTGATGAGTTGCATACCATTGTGGGGGCAGGTGCAGCAGAGGGGGCAATTGATGCTGCCAATATGCTGAAACCACAGCTGGCACGTGGAGAAATTAAGTTGATTGGAGCCACAACAACGGAAGAATTTCGGAAATACATTGAAAAAGACAGTGCATTGGAACGCCGGTTTCAGCCCATCCAAGTATTAGAGCCGGATACAGATGCCTGCTTTTCTATTCTCTGTGGGTTGCGGGAAACCTATTCTAGCTTTCATCATGTGGAGATTCCAGATGCGATTCTGAAACAAGCAATTGCCTGTTCTGTTCGCTATTTACATGATCGTTATTTGCCTGATAAAGCCATTGACCTGCTGGATGAAGCATGTTCCCGTGCTCGGATTCGCTGTGAGCATAATCATGTGCAGACACCTGTGGTAGAGGAAACAGATTTGGCAGAAGTGGTTTCCATGCGGATTGGCATTCCTGTGAAAAGAATTACTACAGCACAGCAGCAGCGGTTAATGACTTTGGAGCAGGAACTCAGTCAGCAGATTATTGGACATACCGCAGCAATTCAGCAGCTTTCTGCGGCATTGATACGTGCTAGAACTGGTTTACGAGAGGAAAATCGTCCAATTGGCTGTTTTTTATTTACGGGTCCGACAGGTGTCGGAAAGACGGCATTGGCAAAAGCTGCGGCATTGCATCTTTTTGATGACAAAAATAGCTTAATTCGTTTTGATATGTCAGAGTATATGGAAAAGCATACGGTTTCCAAGTTAATTGGAGCACCTCCCGGATATGTGGGATATGATGAGGGCGGTACACTTTGTGAACGAGTGCGAAAGCGTCCGTATTGTGTGATTCTCTTTGATGAAATCGAAAAAGCACATCCAGACATCTGCAATATTTTGCTGCAAATTATGGAGGATGGTGTATTGACGGATGCAAATGGCAGAAAGACGGATTTCACCAATGCATTGTTAATTTTAACCTCCAATCTTGGTGGAGGAGAATGTAAACCGCCAGCAGGCTTTTTGCAGGCAGAACGTGCCATCAGTGAAACGGCGTTGCAGCGATATTTTTCACCGGAGTTTTTGGGTCGGCTGGATGCGATTATTCCATTTCAGAGATTGACACAAGAACAACTCTGTCAGATTGCAGAAAAACAATTGCAAAATTTGCAGAAACGGATGGAACAGCTGCACATCCAGCTACATTTTACGGATGCAGCTGTGAAACAGCTTGCCTCTGCCCCAGACACAGGACGCTATGGGGCACGTCCTATGCGGCGGTATTTGACAGAGCAGGTAGAAACGCCATTAGCACAGCGATTGTTGCAGCAGACCATTACAGCTGGGGATCAAGTTTTGCTATCTGTAAAAGAAAATGTTTTTTTATTCAAAAAAGAAAACACTGCTGTGCATTCCGGTTAAGGTGTCAGAAATATTATTTTCTTTCCATTCGATTGCAAAAAAATGCGAAAAAACTACCTGTGATAGATGCAGCACTTTGCGTTATACTACTATTGCGGCGGAAACGCCGACAGAAAAACAATTCTTGCTTTGATGAGAAATGTAGATGAATTTGAATAAGAAAGGTGTTTTTAATATGAAGGGCGAATTTACGCAGAAGGGCAAAGAAGCCATGGAACGGTTTAAAATGGAATCTGCCAACGAAGTTGGTGTCAACCTGAAGCAGGGTTACAATGGTGACTTGACTGCAAGACAGGCTGGTTCCATTGGCGGTATGATGGTCAAGAAGATGATCGATGCCTATAAGATGCAGTAACCGCAGCCATTCTGATTTTTTCTTGTACGGCAACCATCTTCTTTTTTGTATAGCAGCAAGGTTCAGCGAACAGGCTGAGTTTTGACAGAGCGGCAAAAAAGAAGAGATTGCAAAACAGCAGAAAAACCCCGTTCGATGGTACAAGATCGAACGGGGTGCTGTTTTTGGAAAAAATATTTTTGGGTTACATATGGTTTACACGGTCTGCGACTTCAGCACGTTTTGCATCGTTGAATCGATCTAATGTGCCCACCAGATAACCTGTAATGCGGCGAATGCGTTCAAAGTTTTCCGGTGCAAATTGACAGCGTAAGTCTACAAAGTCGCCATCTACATGGATGTCAAGCTGCTCAATTTTCCGATTGGGATAAGTTTTCTTGCTGTGCTTGATATAGGCTTTGATTTCTTCTTCTGGAATGGTGCCACCTGTCACTTGAACTTGTATATTTTCGTATATCATTTTTTAATCCTCCTTTTTTAAATGTTGCATGGTGTCTGCTGCTATTATTATAACGCAATTTTGGAGTTTCTGCAAGAGAAAACGAAAATAAATTTCATTTGATAACCATTCCTATTTTCTCTTGTGTATTTTGCAGTATTGGAATTGTGTTTTAAAAGAAGTGGAGACAAAAAGTTTGTTCTTTTTATTGAAGGTAAAAAGAATGCAGCATAATATTTGGAAGAACACCAAAATTATGCTGCATATCAAAAAATTGCTTGGCGCAGAAAGAGGGATTTGAACCCTCGCGCCGGTTTCCCGACCTACTCCCTTAGCAGGGGAGCCCCTTCACCACTTGGGTATTTCTGCAAGTGTGAACGCATCATGTTATGAAAACAGAATGGCGGAGAGGGTGGGATTCGAACCCACGGTTCCTTGCGGAATCACTGGTTTTCAAGACCAGCTCCTTAAACCACTCGGACACCTCTCCTGATGTGAATTAGTCGCTTGTTCTCCATCAGAATCAGCTTTATTATTATAGCATAAACAAGTAGATTTGTCAACTACTTTTTTCTTTTTT
>JAUNJC010000093.1 GCA_030523195.1 Oscillospiraceae bacterium | reverse complement strand
GTGTGATATGTTTGGAAATATAGCCACAATACGCTGCATAACTCCCTTCTACCAAAATTACATTTGCTTTTGGAGAATAATGTTGATACTTCATGCCTGGAGAACGCACTGTTTGACCAGCTTGTATTTCATGTAAAATGGCACTATCCAAAATGACAGTTTTTACAACTTGTTCTAAGTCCTCTTTTGTAATATATCCAGGTCGTAAAATTCGAATAGAAGTTGTAGATTCAAAACAAATAACAGTAGATTCTACTCCAACCTGGCAAGGACCACCATCTATGATAGCCATAATTCGTCCATTTAAATCATGTAACATGTGTGCCGCCGTCGTAGGGCTGGGGTAGCCAGAACGATTACCAGAAGGTGCAGCGATGGCTTTTCCTGATAATGTGATTAACCGCCTTGCAATAGGATGAGCAGGCATCCGAATACCAACAGTGTCCAATCCTCCCGATGTAATAGATGGAATACAAGATTTCTTTGGAAAAATCATAGTCAATGGTCCAGGCCAGAAAAATTCTGCTAAATGATAAGCAAGCTCTGGAATAGATTCCACCAATGATGAAAGCTGCTCCATTTCAGAAATATGCACAATCAACGGATTATCAGCCGGTCTGCCTTTTGCAGCAAATACTTTTTTCACTGCTTCTGGATTACAGGCATCCGCAGCCAGACCATATACCGTTTCTGTTGGCATACCAACTACCTCACCTTTTTGAATCCATGCAGCTGCTTGCTCCAAATCCGCTTCCGTATCTGATAATAGTACTGTTTTCATATTTCCTCACTCCATCTCATTTTGTTGCCCAGACAACTTTGCCAGCTCGTCTGATGTTGCAAGGGTATTGAATACCTCATCCAAATTTCCATTTAATAAATCTTCCAAGCGATACAAAGTTAAACCAATCCGATGATCTGTCATCCGTCCTTGCGGAAAATTATAAGTTCGGATGCGTTCAGAACGATCCCCCGTTCCAACCTGCATTTTCCGTTCTGATGCAATTTTTTCATTTTGCTCTCGCTGCATTGCCTCATAAAGACGAGAACGCAAAATTTTCATAGCCTTTTCTTTATTTTTAAATTGACTTCGTTCATCTTGACATTCCACAACAATACCAGTTGGAATATGTGTGATTCTCACTGCTGATTCTGTTTTGTTAATGTGCTGTCCGCCTGCACCGCTAGCACGAAAGACATCAATTCGTAAATCATTTGAGTTGATGTGAAGTTCTACGTCATCTGCTTCTACCAAAACAGCAACAGTAACTGTAGAAGTATGAATTCTCCCTTGGGATTCTGTTTCTGGAACACGCTGTACACGATGTACACCACTTTCATATTTCAGTTTAGAATAAGCACCTTCACCCATAATCGAAAAACTAATCTCTTTCATGCCACCCAATTCTGTAACATTCTGACTCAAAATTTCCTGTTTCCAGCCTTTAGTTTCCGCATACATTGTATACATACGGTATAAACTATTGGCAAATAAAGCAGCCTCTTCTCCACCAGCACCACCACGAATTTCAATAATTACATTTTTATCATCATTCGGGTCTTTGGGAAGTAACAACCGTTTTAGTTCCAATTCCAATTTCTCACATTCTCCCTTTGCAATTACATACTCTTCCTGTGCCAATTCTTTTAACTCTGCATCTACATCTTCAGCCTGCAACAATTCCTTGGCATCATCACATTCCTGTATTTTATGCAAATATGCATGATAGACCTCAATAATTGGTGTCATATGTTTGTATTCCCGCATTTTTTCGGCATACAGACGATTGTCTGCAATAATTTCTGGGGTAGATAGCAATGCTGCCAATTCTTGATAATTTTTTTCCATACAATGCAGTTTATTTAACATATTGACTGTCTCCTCCTATATTCCTTTTGCTTGTTACTTTTCCAATTTAGATGATGCAGATATTGGTGTTTCCCGAATAACTTGTCGTATCCGCCGTTCGATTTTATTACGAGGTATCATAAATTCTCGTCCACAAGTCGTACAACGCAACTTAAAATCCATACCAGAACGAATAACATAAAATGTATTGCCGCCACATGGATGTGGTTTTCGCATCAATAAGATATCAGCCGGTCTAATATCCATTTTCTTCGCCTCCATAATAGGATTGCCTGCAAAAACTGCTAGTAATCATTTTTACACGATTTTGTTTTTTAAAAGCTATGCACAAGTATTTTTATTATACCCTATTTTTCCGCATAAGGCAACAATTTCAACGAATATTTTTTTCTATTTGTAGAAAGATAATAAAAATGAGCTATAAAAACAGGGCATAATTCCAAAAACGTACACCTTGATTTTTATAAAAAAGAAAAAGGAGCTTATAAATGAATAAAATTATGGAAGCTGTTTTTCCTTCTATTGATCATGCGGAATATGCAGTAACTTATCTGCAACAGCATATTCCGCATATTGCACAAGTAGAAATTACACCTCGACATCCAGAAAGTCTACAACTAACGGGGCAAACCCCTACACATTTTTCGATTTATACCACAGCGGCCATTTCAGCACACAATATCACTGGCAGCATAGAACGTCCCATGATAGTAGAAGAGATCTTAGAACCCAGGCGAGATCAAACCGCTGATCTGCGTTTTTTATGTCGTGCAGAATCACAAAAATCCATTCAAAATATTATTACAGCACTTGGTGGAAATCATATAAAAATGTGGGACGCATGAGAAATCAGCGGATTCTTTTTCTATAAGGAATCCGCTGATTTCTATTCTGTACACTTTGTGCATAAACACAAGTTGCCATTCATAGACTGTAAAAAACGAATCGTATTTCAGAAAGACATTGGGAGGTCAAAATGACAGCATACTTACCAGAAGGCATGTTACTGCATACGTCAGAAAATGCAGCTGCCCTACAAAACGTTTATACATTACAGGATGCGATGCGTACTGGAAAAATTTTAGAAGCAAGAGCAGTTGTCTGTGACAATGAACACAATTTGATTGTGGAGCTTCCCTGTATGCGTGGCGTTATCCCCAGAGAAGAAGGCGCAATCGGCATTACAGAAGGCACGACAAGAGACATCGCACTAATTTCTAAAGCTGGAAAACCAGTATGTTTTCAAGTGCAACAAATTATAACCGATGAAAATGGGATATCCACCGCTATTTTATCTCGAAAAAAAGCACAATTACAATGCTGGAAACAATTTCTATCTCATTTAAAAGCAGGAGATGTTATTCCAGCTCGTGTGACACATATGGAAAAATTCGGTTGCTTCGTGGATATCGGCTGTGGCGTGCCATCTATGATTCCCATTGATTTAATTTCTGTCTCCAGAATTTCACATCCATCTGATCGCTTTACAGTCGGACAGAAAATTAAAGTAGTCGTAACCAATGTAACTAGCAATCGCATTTTTTTGTCGCATAAGGAATTACTTGGCACATGGCAGGAAAATGCGGACCGATTTATTGCCGGAGAAACGGTTTCTGGCATTGTTCGTTCTGTAGAACCATATGGTATTTTTGTAGAACTAGCACCCAATCTGGCTGGATTAGCAGAGCCAAAAGAACAGGTTTTTCCAAAAGAACGTGCCAGCGTTTATATTAAAGCATTGATTCCAGAAAAAATGAAAGTCAAATTAATTTTAGTAGATTCTTTTACTGACACAGAACCTATCGAATCTCTTTCCTACTTTGTTCACACTTCACATATTGACCGATGGCAGTATGCACCCTCTTGTGCTACAAAACAAATAGAAACACGATTTGATGCATAAATTTATAACTGAATACTTTTCTGTTCCAGAAATGCACTAGATAAATAAAGAGAACCACTGACTACTACACAGCCATTCATTTTTTTTGCTATTTTTACAGCATAAGACATAGCATCATGATGCGGCATAATATGCGATTGCAACTGTTTTGGAAAACAACTTACTAATGTTTCAGCCGGAACTGCTTGTGGAGAAAAATCGTCTACACAAATTACAATATCTATTACCTCTGAAAGTTTTCTTATAGCAGTTTGATAATCTTTTCCTTTTACCATACCTAAAATGCCAATCACAGGATGCTTTTTGCTCTGCTTTAAAACAGAAACCAAAGCCGCAACACCAGCAGCATTATGTCCTCCATCTAACAAAATCAATGGATCATGTTTTAAAATTTGTACCCGTGCAGGTAATTTTACAGCAGAAAATGCAGTGCGAATCGTTGCATCTGAAATAGGGAATCCTCTTTTTTGCAAGAAATGCAATGCAGAAAGTGCAGAAAGAGCATTATAAATTTGATGCTGTCCGGGCATATGCAAAGTGTAAATTTGCTCTTCGTACTGAAATTCTGTTTCAGATAACGTTTCTTTTAGAATGGTAAGTTTCTGCAAGTCAGGAATGAAGACAGCGGATTGCTTTTGCTCCGCTGTCTTTTTTACGATTTCCTTTACAACATCCGCATTATCTGGTGATAAAACAATTGGACAATTTGGTTTGATAATACCTGCTTTCTGTGCAGCAATTTCCGGTAATGTGTTTCCCAATATTGCCATGTGATCAAAAGAAATAGATGTAATAACACTGACAAGAGATGAAGAAATTATATTGGTCGCATCTAATAATCCCCCTAATCCAGTTTCCAGAAAAACCAGTTCACATTTTTGTTCTAGAAAATAAAGCAAAGCAATTGCAAAAGTAATTTCAAACTGAGAGCAAGCTTTTGATACATGACAAGCAGTTACTTTTTCACACAGTGCACAAAGCTGCTCATCTGGAATATCCTTTCCATTTACTTGTATGCGATCTTGATAGTGCAAAACAAATGGTGAAGTAAATTGTCCTGTTTGAATACCAGCCGCAATGGCTGCCACAGAAGCATATGCAACAACAGAACCCTTTCCGTTTGTACCAGCGACATGAACAAACTGCAACTGTTCTTGTGGATTTCCTAATTCTTTCAAAAGTGATTGAATTCGTGATAAATCCTTTACGGGTTTTCCACTTTTGCTAAACTGCTGAATATAATCAATCGTTTCTGAAATGGTCATCGTTTCCTACACTCCTCTCAAAAATAACCATTCGCAATAGATAAAGTTTCTATTGCGAATGGTATTATGATATGAATTTATTTTAAAAATAATATAAAATTATGATTGCAAACCAGAAATGGACTGTAGAATTTTTTCCATTTTTTCTGTCGCTTTTGCCAGCTTTGCACGTTCTGCTGCAATCAATTGTTCTGGTGCTTTCGCAAGAAATCCCGAATTATTCAGCTTTCTTTGTAAAAAGTCAATATCTTTTTGTGCCTTTTGTTGCTCTTTTTGCAACCGTACTAATTCTTTCTCTTTATCTACTAATTCAGCCATAGGAATAAAAATTCTTACACTGTCTGTAACAGCAGTTGCAGCATCTGGCAGATTGAAAGTAGTACCAACCTCTACATTGGAAGCAGAAGCAAGTTTTTCAAAGAAAACAACTGCTTCTGAAAATAGTTTCATATCCTGTGTTTCAATATAAACACTTGCCTTTTTGGACGGCGGAACATTCATAGATGTGCGACAATTTCGAATTGCACGAATGGCATCTATTACTTTTTCAAATTGGGAAGCTTCTGCATAGACATTTTCTTCAGTATAAACTGGATAAGATTCCAATATAATCATAGATTCTCCGTCAGTCAATACCTGCCAGATTTCCTCTGTAATATATGGCATAAATGGATGCAGCAATTTCAACATACCACGCATTACCCAAACCAAAACAGACTGTGCCTGCTGCATTGTTTCGCCGCCCGCCTGAATTCTCGGCTTTGTCAGTTCGATATACCAGTCACAATACACATCCCAGATAAAATCATACAACTTGGAGCAGGCAACACCAATTTCAAACTTATTCAAATTTTCATTGACTTCTTTTGCCAAAGTATTGAATCGATCTACAATCCATTTATCTTCCATCGCTAGTATTTTTGGTAATCCGCAGAACTGAAAGTCTTCTGGTAAATTCATCATAATAAATCGTGATGCATTCCAAAGTTTATTGGCAAAATTACGAGCTGCCTTTACTTTATTGTCACTGTAACGCATATCATTGCCAGGTGCGTTACCAGTTGCCAACATAAATCGCAAAGCATCTGCACCGTATTCATCAATGACTTGCAATGGATCAATGCCATTTCCCAATGATTTAGACATTTTTCTGCCCTGTTCATCCCTTACCAAACCATGAATCAAAACTGTATCAAATGGCACTTTATCCATGTTTTTCAAACCAGAAAACATCATTCTAACAACCCAGAAGAAAATAATATCATAACCAGTTACCAATGTATTAGTTGGATAAAAATATTTCAGTTCTTCTGTTTGATTTGGCCAGCCCAGTGTAGAAAATGGCCACAATGCAGAACTAAACCAAGTATCTAATGTGTCCGGATCCTGCCGCATCTGTTTTCCACATTTCGGACAAACAACTGTATTTTCCTTTGTAACTACCATTTCCCCACAATCATCACAATAGAATGCTGGAATTCGATGTCCCCACCATAGCTGACGAGAAATACACCAGTCTTTAATATTTTCTAACCAGTGGAAATAAATCTTATCAAACCGTTCTGGAACAAATTTTGTTTTACCATTTTTGACAGCATCAATTGCAGGTTGTGCCAGCGGTTTCATTTTTACAAACCACTGTTTAGAAACTCTCGGTTCTACTGTTGTACCACAACGATAACAAGTGCCAACATTGTGGTTATAATCTTCAATTTTTACCAATGCTCCCTCTGCTTTCAAGTCCGCAACAATTGCCTTTCTAGCTTCATAGCGATCCATACCAGCGTACTTTGGATAATCTTCTGTAATTTTTGCATCTTCTGTCATGACGTTAATAACTGGTAAATTATGACGCAAACCAACTTCAAAGTCATTCGGGTCATGTGCCGGTGTAATCTTTACAACACCTGTTCCAAAATCCATTTCTACATAATCATCTGCTACAATCGGAATTTCCCGATGTACCAATGGCAAAATCAATGTCTTACCAATTAAATGCTGATACCGTTCATCATTCGGGTTCACAGCTACAGCAGTATCTCCCAATAAGGTTTCTGGACGTGTAGTTGCTAATTCCAGATAGCCACTACCATCTTTCAATGGATATCGTAAGTGCCAAAAATGACCTGCCTGATCCTCATATTCTACTTCTGCATCAGAAATAGAGGTTAAGCATTTTGGACACCAGTTGATAATTCGTTCTCCATGATAAATTAGGCCTTCTTCATAATACCGAATGAATACTTCTTTGACTGCCTGATTACAGCCCTCGTCCATAGTAAACCGTTCTCGTTCCCAGTCGCAAGAAGAACCGAGTTTTTTCAACTGCTCTACAATTCTACCACCATACTGCTTTTTCCAGTCCCATGCACGCTTTAAGAAACCATCCCGTCCAATGTCTTCCTTCTTGATGCCTTCTTTCCGCATGGCCTCTACAATTTTCGCCTCGGTTGCTATTGAGGCATGATCGGTACCGGGCAACCAAAGTGCACTATAACCAGACATTCTTTTCCAACGAATTAAAATATCCTGCAATGTTTCATCCAGTGCATGCCCCATATGCAGTTGCCCTGTAATATTCGGCGGTGGAATCACAATGGTATATGGTTCTTTTTTAGAATCCACTTTTGCATGAAAACAATTTTTTTCCATCCACTGTGCATAAATGCGATCTTCAAATTCTTTGGGCTGATAAGATTTTGCTAATTCTTTTTTCATGTTTGAAACTCCTTTTCCAATTTTAAGAGATAAAACAAAAATGCCCTGAACAGCATAATGGCTGCTCAGGGCGAACAATTCTGTCCGTGTTACCACCTGAATTCAGAGAACCCTTCTCTGCACTCATGCAAATATAACATTTGCCTCTCAATAACGGGAGAACCCGTCGCATACTACACACTGTTTCCAGCTTCCCATGCGAAACTCAGAGACTACCTTCCCCGTGCTGCCTGAAAGATTTTCACCAACCATCTTTTCTCTGTACAGTGCATCGTCAACAGGTACTCCTTCTCTTCAACGTTTTTCTCATTTGTCTTTATTATAAACAATTTTTTGTTGCTTGTCAAGTGGCATGACAGCTGTTTTTTATTTTTTAACATCTGGAATAGCACTTTATATGATTCTATTTTTTTATTTCATCATATAGGCATTCGATTGCCTTCTCGGCATCACATGGAACATCTGGCTCAATCAACTGATGTTCCATGCTCTCATCAATTCGATACCATTTTTTTGTAGATATCTGCATATAGATTCCTGAATGCGGAAGTGTAAAATAAGAAATGTCTCCATAGCTGCTTGGATCATTGCCAGATGCCTCTCCAATAATTTTGCCAATATGATTATCCTTTACAAGCATTGCAAAATCCATAGCAGCACTGAAAGTAGAGACAGATGTCAAAATATATAAATCGCCATCAAATAAATCTGTATAGCGATCATTTTCAAGTACCGCGGTATCACTTTTTATTTGAAAAACACCTAATCTCCAAATGCCAGCCCAAGTTTTATAGGTATTAATATTAATATATTTGAAAAATTCATTTGCTACTGAGGAATTACCGCCATGATTGTTTCTGAGATCCACTGCAACATTATGAATCCCATTTTCTTTGATTTCGCTAAACATTTTATTAAGGCAGCCCTTATATTCATCATTGTTCATGCAGGCATCAAGAGTAAGAATGGCAATATCATTTTTTGCATCTATTTCA
>JAUNJC010000092.1 GCA_030523195.1 Oscillospiraceae bacterium | reverse complement strand
ATACTTCTATTAAAATCAATGTTGTATTATCTACTCCGCCTGCATCCAATGCCAGTTTCAAAAGCTGCTGTGCTATGTTGGATTGTTCACTGGATAGTACCCGATAAATAGTCAAATCATCACACATATCCGTTAAGCCGTCTGAACAAAGCAAAAATCGATAACCACTATAAATCCGCAGCGGCGGCTGAGATGCTTTTGGTAAACTAAAACGCTTTAAATCTGCACCAAGAAACTGCGTTAACTTATTGCGATCGCTGCTCAATTCTGCCTCTTCCTTGGTATAAATTCCGGTTTTCAATTTATGATTTGCCAATGTATGATCACTGGTCAAACGGTACAAATCAGTACCATTATACAAATAAATCCGACTATCTCCAATATAAAACGGATACACCATATTTCCTTGGAAGCAGAGCATTGCCATTGTTGTTCCACTATTGCCACCCTGTAGCTTCTTTGCCATCGTATAAATCGTTTGATTGGCATCTGCAACAAACTGCCGAACCGTTTCTTCCAACTCATCTCCTTTGCAATGTTTCATTGTATTTTCGTGACGCTGTAATGTTTTAGCAGCCAGACTGGAAGCCACTTCCCCATAAGACTCTCCCCCCATACCGTCAAAAATAGCGAATATAGGATGCTTTCTGGTATTACATTTTTCTGTCAAATGGCAAGAGGCAGATACATTTGGGTGCATTTTTCCATTAAAGTAAAAGTTATCCTCATTATTTGTCCGTACTTTTCCCTGATCGGATAATACAGTGGCATGGAGTTTATACATTGGTAAAACACTTCCTCTTCTCTCCTTGGCATTTTGCAGCAAAAGAAGCCGTTACCGTTTCTCGGCAGCGGCTCTTTCTATTTCCTTATGATACAGATGGATGATCTGGGGTATCTGTTTCTGGATTTTCAGATGATTCTTCTTTTGTAACCACCTCTACCATTTCATCCGGTACAGTTTCTGTTTTGGCTTCTGCTGCTGACTCCGGCTTCACTTCATTTTTTGCACCACAGTGTGAACAAAACTTCTGTTCCTCTGCAATTTCTGCCCCACATACTGGACAGATCAACAGATCATCCAGTGCTGCGATTTCCTGCTTGCACTTTGTAATCTGTTCATTCGCTTCCACAATTTTTAATGTCCATTCTGCATATGGCTCTTCCACAGCATCTGCATGAGAAAGAAAATACTGCTTCCCTATCTCAGTATAAGCAGTTTCTTTTATCTTTTCCAAATCATGAATTGTTTTATTCAGCTTGACCTTAAATGCCAATTTCTTAGAATTATCACCAACACTTTTGGCAAATTTGCTGACAGAATCACCTGCTTTTTCAAACACTTCTTTCATTTCCATATAACCCTCCGATTTATCATTTTTTATTTTATCCTATGAGGCAACTTGTAAAGTTATGCTCAGCCCATTACATAATTATATCTACCACTTTTTAGTCCTAAAACAGAGCGAAGTGACTCTCCACTTACAGTTTTTTGTCCATCAATATTCACTTGACGAATATAACCGCCGCCGCCAACTTCCAGCGTCATCCATACAGCCGGATTGTTAGATAATACTATCCCATATGCCGATTGCAACCGATTGCGAATCTCTTCCTGTGAAAAATAAACAACATCCCCATAATGAGGATCATACAACGCATCATACACACAGGGGACACTTACCAGATAATCGTAGTGTACACCAAATACATCCGATGCATTCGCTGTATAACCACCGCTTGATGCACTATATACTGTCAAAGCATAATCGCCATCGTAATACAATGCCTGTCCCAAAACAGACTGCACTGCATCTATAACATTCTGCGGCGGATTGTCTCGACAAATTAAACTGCTATTATCACCATGCGGATTCATCACATAAGTAAAAGCTGCCACTGCCTGTGCCTTCATGGCTTCTGGTGCCATTGTAGAACTCATTTCATTATAGACCAGCATGGAAATAATCTCCAGAACACTTCCTGTTCTTCCACCTGCTGTAATGGAAGAAGGCACACTGGTCTGTACCAGTGTTGTACCCGGATAATAATGAAACAAAATCGACTGATAATCATAGCCACCATAAGTTGCATAAAAATTTGCACCATTCTGACTCAAACCGCATCCATGACCATATCCATATGTTGTAAAGGCAAACTGTCCCGGCTCCACATTAGTTGCCAGAGAAACAGCTGCATCCGTATCACTTGCTCCAACTGTCCCAGAAGCAGCAAGTACACCTGTTTTTTGCTGCTGTCCCACAGAAATTGTCTGCATTTTTTCCGCCGCTGCTTCGTCCACTTCTTGATACTGCACGAAAGAAAGCGAAGCATCATATGCCGAAAGCTTTGCTTTTTTCCAGTTCTTTTCTGTTGTTTGTTCTGCTGCCATGACCGGCAGTGCCGCTGCCACATAGAACAGCATTGCACTGGCAGACAATACGCAACCGATTTTTTTCAAATTCCAAGAAATCATGTAAGCATGTCCCTGCCTTCTAAATCTGATTACCCCTTTTGTAGAATATAGCTTACTACCCCTTATTATTCTTCTGATTCTGTTGTATCTTCTATCTCCTCGTCCGTATCTGCATCCTCTGTTGTCTGCTTTTTGGTTGTTGTTTTGGAGTTTTCTGCATCGTCTTCTTCCTCGTCAGATGTAGTTTCTGCCACGCCACCTTCAATCAATTTCTTCAAAGAAGCTTCTGTTTCCCCATCCCGCAGCTGTCTTGCAACAATCAAGAAACGAGAGTTATCCTCATCTGAGTAGCAAGTAGAAAGTGTCAAAAGCTGGTCACCATACGCTACATCAATCACATTATCAATCATATTCAGAGATTCCACTGTATTCACATAATAATCAAAGTGGGTTTTATCATCCAATTCTTCCATATTCCAATATGGAAATCCTGTCCAAGTCATTGGGTCTGCATAGATATCACCACCATTGTCTGCATCACCGCTTGTGATCACCAAGCCAAAAATTACGTAATCATATTCCTTATAATTGGAGCTAAGCTTGATAAATGGTGCTTCTTTATAAAACTCCAGATCTTGCCGATAACGACGCAAAGAACCAAACATCGTATTATCTGCCATATTATGCCCATACAGCACAATATTTTCAGAGAATCGATCTTCCTGATAACTAAATACATCCCGATAATCCATAAAGACCGTTCCAGCACGGAATTTCTGATGACTAAAATCCTTGTCCAGATAGTAAGTGTTCTTTGCATCTTCCGGTTCATCTTTTTTCTGTACAATTACATTATCCACATTGGTTCCCGGTACTTCAATCCAACCAATGGTATCTTTATTCTGATCATACAACTTTTTTTGTGATGCCAACATATCCGGTTCTTTTTCTTCTGTTGCCGTTTCAGTTGTCTCTTCTCCTTGCTCATCCGTCTGCGACGGCTCCTCCTCCAAACCAATCGGATTTTGTTCGATTTCACCAGCGCAGCCAGATGCCAAAATAGAAGTGGCTGCAAGGAGTGCAACCAAGATATGATTTTGTTTTTTCATAAAAAGAACTCCCTCTTTCGATTACGGCCCATAAGGAATAAATGGAGCGTTCGGGTCATACGTATTTTCATTCCCTAAGTAGTAAACCGATGGCCATTTAATATTTGTATTAGGGGTACTGCCCGTAGTACCTTCATAAGGATCCTCTCCCTCCCGCACCATTCTTGCACAAATGACAAGGCGTGCCGTTTGAAAAGCACTGTTGCAGGTAGAAAGTGTAAGAAGTTGATCGCCATACTGCACATCAATGTTGGTGTTTCGCAAGGTGCGGCGTTTCACTTCGTTGACATAATTATAAAATGCAGTTTCATCCGCAAATTCAATCCGGTTCCAATAATCAAACCGTGTTTCTGTGGTATCTTCCGCATCTGCGATAAAATACGCATAAATCTTAAATACATATGTCTCATAATTAGAATTTAAAAAAATCAAAGGATGGGCATCATAATAGCTTGCATCATTTTGGTAATCTCGCAAACTGCCAAACATGGAACGATCTCGCATGTTATGCCCATAAATAATCAGGTTATCAGAATTGGGAACCGCCAAAGTACCATCTTCCCCTACCACATCAAAATTACAGCGAGAATCCAGAAAAATAGAACCATTTTGGGAATGATTCCCATACAGATCCCGGTACAGATAATATTCGTCCCCTTCCACATCATTTGGATGCTGCATCAACGGATAATCCACTTCTGTATCTGGAATAGAAATATAGCCAGCAACCTCTGGATTGATTTCTAGAAGGCTGGCCGCTCCCTCCATTTTGGTATAATGTTTTGCTTCTGTTGTAGATTCCGTGGCTGTTTCTGAAGTCAAATTTTCTTCTGTTTCTGCCGCCTGTTCGGTTACGCTTTGTGTAGTTGCCTGATGATAGCTATTCCCAATTTGTTCATAGAGATTTTTACTCTTCCATAAATCTAATAAATATTGCCCAATCAATACCAGACAGGCACCAAATACTAGAATGGAAATCCAAAAAATACATTTTCTCATGGTTTCACCAAATCCGTCTCCTCGTTTGGGGAACAGATCCCGTAGAATTTGCCGTTTGGTACGTTTTTTCTTTTTTTTATGTGATTTTTTTATGGGCATCGGTGGCTTTTGCTGAAAGCGTTCTGGAAAAGCTTTTTTTTCCTTTGCCAACTGAATATTTGCTGCGATCCGCTGTTGCAGCATCGCTTCCTCCTCCGCTTCCTCCAGCTTTTGCAGAGAAAAACGGATCGCATTCATTTTTTCCTGCTGTTTGATAACTTGTTCTGATTCTAAAGATGTTGTTGCAGAAGAAGATGCAGAGGGGGTTATGTGTTCCGCCATACGGATTCCTCCATCAGTATTTCCCTTGCAATACCAAATGCACAAACTGCGGTTCCCTGCCGCACAGCGTCTCTTGTATGCACGCCAAGCTGTGCAAATGGCAAATGTACTGCAAATGCAGTGCCATGATATGCAACACCCAAAAAGACCGTCCCCACAGGCATTTCTGCTGTTCCGCCACCCGGTCCAGCATAACCAGTCACAGACAAACACAAATCTGCGTGTGACAATTCTGCAATTCCATTTGCCATTGCAACTGCCGTCTGCGAACTGACTGCTGTATAAGTTTCCAATATTTCATGCGGTACATGCAAAATGGCTTCTTTCATTGCATTGGTATACGTACAGATACCCAATGCAAACATTTGCGATGCCCCCGGCACAGCTGTAATGCACTGCGACAGCAATCCGCCAGTACAACTTTCTGCCGTCGCAATGGTTTGCCTGTTTCCACATGATAATTGTACAATATTTTTGACAAGGTTGTCAAGTTGTTTTCGATTTTCTTGGTATATTTTCTGAACCCGGTCAAAATCATATCTCTGTTTTATCACAATTTCACCAACCTCGTACCTTTTCTCTGCAAATTCAGACTTTAAATGCATTTCCTGCCTGTATCCGGAAAATTTTCATCTCTGTATTCGCAACCGCTTTCTCTACAGAAGCAGTAAAATCATACTGTCCCTGTGCAGCCTCCACTTCCTTCAGAGAAGGACGTACTTTTGGATGCTTTGGTGTAAAGACAGTACAGCAGTCCTCATATGGCAGTGTGGAAAGATCAAAGGTATCGATCTCACGAGCAGTTTCAATGATTTCTGTTTTGTCCATACCAATCAGCGGACGAAAAATCGGAATCCGACTCACTGCATCCGTACAAACCAATCCCTGCATTGTTTGGCTGGCAACTTGTCCAATACTTTCCCCTGTAATCAAGGCACTGCAATCATCTTTTGCTGCAATCTGCTGTGCGATCTCCACCATCAACCGGCGCATAATAATTGTAAAATACGGCTCTGGACAATATCGCTTGATTTCTTCCTGAATCTCAGTAAACGGTACACAAAAAAAGGCAATACTACCACAGTAAGCAGTCAGCTTCTGACAAAGCTGTTCTACTTTTTCCTTCGCACGATCTGAAGTATAAGGAGGACTGACATAATGAATGGCAGAAATATGCACACCACGCCGTGCCATACGATAACCAGCAACCGGACTATCAATGCCGCCTGACAGCAACAAAAGTGCCTTTCCACTGCTACCAACCGGCAAACCACCTGCGCCCTTTTCATTACCAGCATGAATAAACGCATTCTTTTCCCGAATTTCTACCATAACCGTAACATCTGGATGCTTTACATCCACCTGTAAATGTGGATACGCCTCTAACAACTGCCCACCTAGTTCTCGGCAAATATCCGGTGACTTGAATGGAAATTGTTTGTCTGCACGCTTTGCTTCCACTTTAAATGTTCTTGCTCCCAGCAAAGCCTCCTCCAGATAGGAAATTCCGACACGGGAAATATCCTCCAGATTTTTTTCACAAACACACGCCTTACAGAGAGCAGCAATGCCAAATATTTTTTTCAGTGTTTCCATCGCAGAATCCAAATCCATTTCTGACGATTCTGGCACAATATAAATGGTAGATTGTGCACGAGTATAGGAAAAGCTGCCGATTGGCTTCAATCTCCGTTTAATATTTTTCATCAAAATATCTTCAAATGTATTTCGGTTTAATCCTTTCAGCGCCAGCTCCCCATATTTTGCAAGAATGATTTCTGTTTGCATAAATCATTTCCTTTCTAACAAATCAGTCCAATTTTAATAAAGCAACACTTCTCTTGCTGCCTGTAATTCAGAAACCAATACATCTAGTGCCTTATTTGGCGTCTCTGCCGAAAGACTCACACGCAAGATACTATCGGCTTCCAGTTCCGTTGCTCCAAATAAAACAGGTACTCCACTTTTTTTCCCTTTGGAACAAGCAGACCCACTAGAAACAAAAATCCCTCTCTTTTCCAGAAAATGCAGCAGAATTTCTGAACGATATGGCTGCATGGAAAAACTAATAATATAAGGAGAAGCATCTGCTGTAGAATGCACCTTACAGTTTGGAATGGTTTGCAGCTGTTCCAATAAGTATGCTTTTTTCTCTGCAACCAATTGATAACGTTCTCGAATCGTTCCGCCATATGTCTGCACAGCAGCACCAAATGCAGCAATCAACGGCACACTCTCTGTTCCCGGACGCAATCCCCGTTCCTGAGAGCCGCCATAAAAAGTTGGATGCAAATGCACACCGTTTTTCTGATACAATGCACCAATCCCTTTTACACCATGAATTTTATGACCACTAACAGAAAGCAAATCTGCTTGCAGAGTATGCACTTGAAATGGAATTTTTAGAAATCCTTGTACCGCATCACAATGCGTGATCAGTTCTGGAAACCGCCGCTTGGCAGCACGAAAAACAGATTGTACTGGCAAACAGTAGCCCGTTTCATTATTCACCAACATCATACTCAACAAGCAGGTATTTTCGTCTACCTCTGCTAAAAAATCTGCTGCATGATAACAGCCATTCTTATCCGGTGTAACCGTTACCACCTGATAACCACTATTCTGTAAATGCTGCATCGTATTGCGAACAGAGGCATGCTCTACTGCACTCACAACCAATTTCTTTTTTCGTTTACCATAAGTCTGTACAGCACCAGTAATCGCAAGATGATTGCTTTCCGTTGCACCAGAAGTAAATGTAATTTCCTGCGGTGTACAGCCAAGTGCTGCCGCAATCCAACTACGTGCTTGTTCTACTTCCCGCTGTGCTTCTACACCAAGTCGGTGCAGAGAAGATGGATTTCCGTAGTGTGTTGTCAAGCATCGCTGCAATGCCTCTATCGCTGCCGGACAAGGCTTTGTAGTTGCTGCATGGTCAAGATAATATTCCATATGTTTTAAAAACCGCCGTTTCTATAAGATACCATATCATTATACCACACTTCTATTCTGGATGCAAGAGAATTTTCATGGATTTCCGCAACTCATTGCTTTTGAGAAAAGAAAAAATCGTATTATTGACAATACAGCCGAAATGCCGTATAATAACAAGTGATTGCCGACATTTGTCCGGCAAGAAAATGAGAAAAAGAAAGGATTATTTTTATGGAAAAACAAGAAGATTTACAACAACCACAGTTAGCGGCAAATGAGACAGAACCTCCTGCGCTGCAACAAACAAAAATCCCACCACCCATTACCAGATGGGAACAAATGCATGATATTTTTGGTACACCTACTACCGCATTGTTTCGAATGCTGATTTCTTATTTGACCGTTTCGACAATATTTATGATTGTAAATAAATTGGATAATCGCCCACCGCTCTCTGATTGGATGAACTATATTCTTGCCGTTCCGCTGTCTCAGGTACTCTCTTTTACCTTTCTTTGCTTTGCAATTGCAACGGCTTTAAGATATCTATTAAGGTGGGAGCGATTTGACAAATTATTTGCACTTTGTGCAACCAGTTTCTTTTTGCTGATTGCACTTTGGCGTGGTGACGGATTTCCAGCAGCAGTTGCTGGTTTGTTGCTATTATGGCTGGTAGCAAGCTATACCATCGACCGCACAATGCTGATACAGACTCGCCACCTTTCCAAACGAGTTTGCATTATCTTAATCGTTATACTTACTCTTCTAGTAATGTTGTTTATTGGCATCACACAGATGTATCAGCATAAAATCTTTGGCACCAGCTGTTTTGATCTTGGCATCTTTGTACAGATGTATCATTCTATTATTACAGATGGCACCATGCAGGTTACTTGTGAGCGAGCAAAAGAATTGTCTCATCTTGCTGTACATGTTTCTCCCATCTATTATTTGCTTGCACCTGTTTATCTGCTATTTCCTCATGCAGAAACGCTGCTGATTGTGCAACCTATCATTGTTTTCAGCGGTGTACTGCCACTGTGCTGGATTGCAAAAAACCGAAAATTTTCTCCTTGGACAACTTTATGTCTTTGCATTACCT